>NZ_JBSGZI010000001.1:0-280649 GCF_053610945.1 Streptomyces sp. NPDC054849 | reverse complement strand
TTGGGTTTTTTTGTTTTTTTTCTGCGCGGGGTGGGGGGGGGGGGGGGGCGGGGGGGGGCCCCCCCCCCCTCTGCGACCGGCTCAGGTGTGCAGGCGGCTGTTCACGCCGTCGTGGTCGTCGGCGTGGTCCTCGTCGAACCAGTAGTCGCCGGCGGCCAGGTACCGGAAGGAGTGCACGCTCCTGCCGGGCAGGACGACGGTGACCGCGCGCGTCCCGTCCTCCCGCGGCACCAGGGCGTGGGTGCCGGGCTGCCAGTCGTTGAAGTCACCCACCACGCTGACCGGGCCGGGAGGCGTATCGGCGGGCAGGACGAACGTGACCTGGGTGCGGTCCTTGAGCGGCTTGCGTTCGAGCACGGAGACTCCTGGCTGCAGGGGGGATCGTCGCGGGCCATCCTCCCGCCGACGACGCCCGCCGGCTGCCGGACACGCCATACCGGTCCGTAGCTGCACTCCTAGGGAGTGTCGTCGGAGCAACATCGGCCGCCCGAAGGCCGGGCTGACTCCGCCTGCCGGAAAGGACTGACGACACGGCCCGGCGGCTGAGCCTGCTGCCCGCAACGGCCCCGCCGACGCGAGTCGGTGGCAGCCGGCTGTTAGCTTCGCCCGGTAGCAGCGGACCGGAACGGCGGAAGGATCACCCGGTGGGCGGCGCGGAAAGCTCGTATCAGGGCGTCGGACGGCGCGCCCACATCGGTTCGTTCACCTCCGGCGGAGGCCGGGGGATCACCACGGCGGCCGTTGACCCGGCCACCGGGGCGCTCACCGTACTGAACGTCGTCGACGGCTTCGGGGACGCCTCGTGCCTGGCCCTGTCCGCCGACCGGCGGGTGCTCTACGCCGCAGGAGGGACCGATCACGGCCTGGCTGCCGCATACCGGACCACTGCCGACGGTCTCGCTCCGCTCGGACGGCCGGTCCCTGTCGACGGCCTCGGTCCCGCGCACCTGAGCGTCGCCGGGGACCGGCTGCTGATCGCCAATTACACGTCCGGCAGCGTGAGCAGTCTGCGGCTCGTGGGCGACGGCCGGCTGGAGGGTCCCGCCGTCGTCCTCGGCCACCGCGGCCGCGGGCCCGACCCCGAACGGCAGGCCGGCCCGCACGCCCACCATGTGGCGCCCGATCCGAGCGGCCGCTGGGTGCTCAGCGTGGACCTCGGCACCGATTCGGTACGCGTGTGCGCGTCCCCTGCGGCCGGCGGGCCCCTGCGCGTACATTCCGAGACGCCGCTGCGTGCCGGGAGCGGTCCCCGCGAGGTGGCCTTCCACCCCCGCGGGGACGTGGCGTACGTGGTGCACGAGCTGGAACCGCAGCTGACCGTCTGCCGGTGGGACGCCGGCTCCGGGCGCCTGCACCAGACCGGTGAGGTCTCGCTGGGCTCGGCCGACGCCGTGGCGGATGCCCGGGAGTACCCGTCGGTCGCGCTGGTCTCGGGGGACGGCGGCTTCCTCTGGACGGCGATCCGGGGCAGCAACCTCATCGTCACCCTGTCGCTGTCCGACGGCCCCGAGAAGCCCCGGCTCACGGAGGTCGCGAGCTGCGGCGGTCAATGGCCGCGGCATCTGGCGGCCGGCCCGTCGGGTCGTCATCTGTACGTGTCCAACGAGTGGTCCGGTGACGTCACCTGGTTCGACACCGATTCCGAGAGCGGGCGTTTGCACCTGGCCGGCAGGCTGGACGTCCCGGCCGCCGCCTGCGTCGTCCTGGCCTGAGCACGGCCTGGCATCACCCGATTGCCTGTTCCCACGTGCCGCTCCACCCCGGCACCGGCAGGCTGGGGTGGTCCCTGCGGGGTTCTTCCAGGCATGAGCGGGCGCAGCTGTCGGCCCGTCTCGGGTCCTGCGCCCGCGCTCTCCCTGTCGCACGAGGAGATCACATGGGTTCATCGCATGCGCCTCGCTGGGAGCACGCCGTCGTCACCGGCGGTGCGGGCTTCGTCGGCTCGCACCTGTGCTCCGCCCTGCTGGCCGGGGGGACGGCCGTCACCTGTGTCGACGACTTCAGCACGGGGCGGCACGAGAACATCTCGGACCTGGTCGACGATCCGGGCTTCGCCCTACAGGAGACCAACGTGTCCCGGCCCTTCACCGTACGAAGAGACCCGGACCTCGTTCTGCACCTGGCCTCCCCCGCTTCCCCCGCCGACTACCTCCGGCTGCCGCTCCACACCCTGGAGGCCGGAAGCCTCGGCACGCGCAACGCCTTGGAACTGGCGCACCGCAGCGGGGCCCGCTTCGTCCTCGCCTCCACGTCCGAGGTCTACGGCGATCCAGAGGAGCACCCCCAGAACGAGCGGTACTGGGGCCACGTCAACCCCGTAGGCCCCCGCAGCGTCTACGACGAGGCCAAACGCTTCGGCGAGGCACTGAGCACCGCTCACGCGTCGGCCCTGGGCACGGACGCGTGCATCGTGCGGCTGTTCAACACCTACGGTCCACGCATGAGGGGCTATGACGGTCGCGCCGTTCCCACGTTCATCCGCCAGGCGCTCGCGGGCGTCCCGCTGACCGTCACCGGCGACGGCCTGCAGACCCGCTCCCTGTGCTACGTCGAGGACACCGTCGCGGGGATCCTCGTGGCGGCCGACCACGGGATGCGGGGGCCTGTGAACCTCGGCAACCCCGCCGAGCTCACCATGCTGGAGCTGGCCCGGTGGATCGTCGAACTGACCGGTTCCTCGTCGGAGATCACCTTCGTCGAGCGGCCGACCGACGACCCGACGGTGCGCTGCCCGGACATCACGCTGGCGCGGGACAAGCTGCAGTGGGAGCCGCGCGTGGCGGCTGAGGACGGGCTGCGCCGCACCATCGCCTGGTTCCGCGCGGAACTCGACGACTGACCCTTCGCGGCTCCGCTGCACGTTCACCTGCGGCCGGCCCCCCTGCGCGGCGCCGCCCGGCTCCCTCTCCGCCGAAAGGTGTCTTTCGCGATGCGCATTCTCGGAATCAACGCGCTCTTCCACGACCCTTCCGCCGCCCTGGTCGTCGACGGCCGTACGGTCGCCGCCGCCGAGGAGGAACGGTTCTCCCGTAGAAAGCACGGCAAGCGGCCGGTGCCCTTCTCCGCCTGGGAACTGCCGGAACAGGCCGCCGCCTGGTGCCTGAAGCGTGCCGGTCTGCGTCCGCAGGACCTCGACGCGGTGGCGTACTCCTACGACCCGGCTCTGGCGCGGCCGGCCGACGCCATGGGTCTGTACGACCCGTGGGACCACCTCCGCCAGACGTACGCGCGCGAGGCCCCGGGGTTCCTGGCGACCGCACTGCCCGGGCTCGACCCCGGCCTCGTGCGCTTCGTTCCGCACCACATGGCCCATGCCGCGTCCGGCGCGTTCGCAGCCGACGGCGCGGACCGGAGCTCCGTCCTGGTCCTCGACGGACGCGGTGAACGCGCTTCGCACCTGGCGGCGCGCCGGATGGGCGACAGGCTGGAGCCGCTGTACGCGCAGGACCTGCCGCACTCGCTCGGACTCGTCTACGAGGAACTCACCGGGCACCTGGGCTTCTTGAGGTCCTCCGACGAGTTCAAGGTGATGGCACTCGCCTCGCACGGAACCCCGCGGATGCTGGCGGAGCTGCGCCGCTACGTGTACCCGACGGCCGACGGCGGCTTCCACGCCACCGGCGTCCCGTGGAGCGAGTTCTGTTCACCCCGCGGCCCGGACGAGCCGTGGACCGGGGCCCACGCCGATCTCGCCGCGAGTGCCCAGGCCGTACTGGAGGAGACGCTGCTGGACCTGGTCCGCTGGCTCCACGGCCGCACCCGTGACGACGTGCTCACCCTCGCCGGGGGCGTCGCCCTGAACTGCGTGGCCAACTCCCGCATCGCGCGGGAGGGTCCGTTCTCCCGCGTGTGGGTCCAGCCGGCCGCCGGAGACGCGGGAACGGCGCTGGGGTCCGCGCTGCTCCTCGCCGCCGGCGCCGGGGACACCCCCGAGCCCATCGCCGGCGCGGACCTGGGCCGCGACTGGTCGGACGCGGAACTCGGCGCCTGGCTCAAGACGGCGGGCGTCCCCTTCGAGCGGCCCCCGGACATCGCGGCCACCGTCGCCGAGGCGCTCGCCGACAACGCCATCGTGGCCTGGTTCCAGGGCCGTTCGGAGTTCGGACCGCGGGCCCTGGGTCACCGTTCGCTGCTGGCACATCCCGGGCACGCCGGGAACCTGGAGCGTCTCAACGACGTCAAGGGCCGTGAACAGTTCCGCCCGGTCGCCCCGATGGTCATCGCCGAGCGGGCGGCCGAGATCTTCGACGGACCGCTGCCCAGCCCGTACATGCTGTTCGTGCACGACGTGGCTCCCGACTGGCGCGAGCGCATCCCGGCCGTGGTCCACGTCGACGGTACGGCCCGCATCCAGACCGTGGATCCGGAGCGTGAGCCGCTGGTGGCACGGATGCTCACCGAGTTCGAACGGCGCACCGGACTGCCGGTCGTCGTCAACACCAGTCTGAACACGGCCGGCCGGCCGATGGTCGACGACCCCCGGGACGCTCTGGAGTGCTTCGGCTCATCGCCGGTGGACCTGCTGGCCATCGGGCCGTACGCCGTCCGTCGGGACGCCATCTTCCGTGCCGGAGAGGAAGGTTGACCGTGATGCTCCAGGCGTCAGCGCCCGCGCCTCCGTACGCAGTCGTCGTACCCACGCTCGGCCGGCCCAGCCTCAGAGCCTGCCTGGACTCCCTGGCGGCCGCCAGTGCCACCGGGCACGGGCCCGTGCGGGTCGTTCTCGTACACGACCGTCCCGGCCCCGACGGGACTCCCCCCGCCCTGGACGTTCCCCCGGCGCTCCGTCCGGTCACCACCGTCGTGGCCGGCCGGGCCCGGGGCCCCGCGGCCGCCCGCAACACGGGGATACAGGCGGCGGGTCCGGTGCCCTGGATCGTGTTCCTCGACGACGACGTGGTGCCGGGACCGGGCTGGGGCGAGGACCTGGCGCGGGATCTGGCGTCGGCTTCCGGGGACACCGCGGCCGTCACCGCCCGCATCGACGTCCCCCTTCCGCCCGGCCGCCGTCCCACGGACTGGGAGCGCAACACCGCGGGCTTGGCCACAGCCCGCTGGATCACCGCGGACATGGCCTTCCGCCGAGAGGCGCTGCACGCGGCCGGCGGCTTCGACGAGCGGTTCAGACGCGCCTTCCGCGAGGACGCCGAGCTGGCCCTGCGCCTGCTCGAAGGCGGCTGGGTCCTGACGCCCGGGACCCGCCGAACCACTCATCCGGTCCGCCCCGCCGATCGCTGGATCTCGGTGCGGCTCCAGGCCGGCAACGCCGACGACGTACTGATGGGCCGGCTGCACGGGCACGACTGGTGGGGCCGGGCCGCCGCCCCTCGTGGGCGGCTGCCGCGCCATGTCGCCGTGACCTCGGCCGCCGCCGCGGCCGTGGGCTGTGCGCTGGCCGGCAGGAGGCGCGCCGCCGCGTGGTGCGCGGCCGGCTGGGTGGCGGGCACCGCCGAGTTCGCCGCGGCCCGGATCACACCCGGTCCGCGCACTCGGTCGGAGGTCGTCACCATGACGGTCACAAGCGCCGTCATCCCCGCTGTGGCCGTCTGGCACTGGCTGCGCGGGAGGGCCGTACACCGCCGGATCCGCCGGGCGGATCCGGCGGCGCCGCCCGGGACCCGATCGGCGGCCCCGCAGGAGGTTCCCCGCGAGCAGGTGCGGTCATGAGGCACCGGCCCGCCGGCCGTACGTTCGGCCGCAGGGCCTCGGCCGGTGCCGTCCCCTGGCTGTGGGACTCCCCCGGTGCGGCCCCGACCCGGCGTCGGTCCGGGAAGGCCGGCCGGTTTCCCGAAGCGGTCCTCTTCGACCGTGACGGCACGCTCGTCGTCGACGTCCCGTACAACGGCGACCCCGCCCGGGTCTCCCCCATGCCCACAGCACGGGCCGCGGTGACCGTGCTGCGCAGGCTCGGGGTTCCGGTGGGTGTCGTGAGCAATCAGTCGGGCGTCGCACGCGGGCTCCTGACGCAGGAGCACGTGGTGGCGGTACGACGACGCGTGGACGAACTGTTCGGTCCGTTCGACGTGTGGGCCGTGTGCCCCCACGGCCCTGCGGACGGCTGTGACTGCCGCAAGCCCGCACCGGGCCTGATCCTCGCCGCGTGTGAGCGGCTGGGCGCGGCACCCGAACGCACGGTGGTCGTCGGGGACATCGGCTCCGACGTGCGGGCCGCCTCCGCGGCGGGCGCGCGCGGCGTGCTGGTGCCGACGCCCCTGACCCGCCCCGAAGAGATCGCGGCCGCCGACGAGACGGCGCGCGACCTGCTCGGCGCCGTCCGGCTCGTCTCGCGCCCGGCCGGTTCCGGAGCCGGCCGTGGTACGGACGTCGTGCCGACGCACCGACCGTCGCGGGAGCCGCTGCGCGGCGGTGGCGGATGAACGCCCCGCGCAGTCTCGTCGTACGCCTCGACAGCGCAGGGGACGTGCTGCTGGCCGGGCCTGCCGTGCGCGCGGTGGCCGCCTGCTCCTCCCACACCACGCTGCTCTGCGGGCCGCAGGGGGTTGCGGCGGCGCGGCTGTTGCCCGGCGTCGACCAGGTGCTGGTGTACGAGGCCCCCTGGGTGGGACTGGAGCCCGGCCGCACCTCACGCGAGGAGTGCGGCCTGCTGGTCGACGCTCTGGCAGCCGGCCGCTTCGACCGCGGCGTCATCCTGGTGTCCCACCACCAGAGTCCGCTGCCGGCGGCCCTGCTGCTCGCGCTCGCGGGAGTGGATCAGGTCGCGGCCGATTGCGAGGAGTACCCGGGATCCCTGCTCGCGCTGCGCCACCACCGGCTGCCCGAACGGCACGAGGCGGATGCGGCCCTCGACCTGGTGCGCGACTTCGGCTTCGCGCTGCCCGACGGCGACGACGGCGCACTGCGGGTGTGCGCCCCGCCCGACACGACGCGGTTGACGGGACCCGAACCGTACGTGGTGCTGCATCCGGGGGCCGCGGTGGCCGCCCGCGCCTGGAGCCCGGCCAGGGCGACGCGTGCCGCGGCCGCGCTGCACGAGGCGGGGCACCGCGTGGTGGTCACCGGCAGCCCCGCGGAGAAGGCGCTCACCGCCGAGGTGGCCGGCCGTCACGGACTCGATCTGGGCGGCGTCACGGGCGATCTGCACGAGCTGGCCGGTGTCCTGGCCGCCGCGCAGGTCGTGGTGGCGGGCAACACGGGGCCCACGCACCTGGCCGCCGCCGTGGGCACGCCCGTGGTGTGCCTGTTCGCGCCGGTGGTGCCGGCCGGCCGCTGGCGGCCGTACCGGGTGCCGCACGTACTCCTCGGCGATCAGCGGGCCGTGTGCGCGGGCAGCAGGGCGCGGATGTGCCCGGTCGCGGGCCATCCCTGTCTGGACTCGGTGGGCGACGACGAGGTGCTGGCGGCCGTTGCCGGGCTGCTCACGGACAGCCCGTCGGGCGAGCGCGGCCCGCGCCCGCCCGATCCGAGCGCGACCGACCGAGGAGCGACCGTATGAACATCCTGCTGTGGCACGTGCACGGTTCCTGGACCACCGCGTTCGTCCAGGGACCGCACACCTACCTCGTACCGGTCACCCCGGACCGGGGGCCCGACGGGCTGGGCCGCGCCCGCACCTTCAACTGGCCGGATTCCGTGCGGGAGATCACCCCGGGCGAACTGGCCGATGCTCCCGTGGACCTCGTCGTGCTCCAGCGGCCCCATGAACCAGAGCTGGCCAAGCGCTGGACGGGCCGCCGGCCCGGGCGCGACGTGCCCGCCGTGTACCTGGAGCACAATGCACCGGACGGCGACGTGCCGCGTACCCGTCACCCCTTCGCCGACCGCGACGATCTCACGCTCGTCCACGTCACCCATTTCAACCGGCTGTTCTGGGACAACGGTGCCACCCGCACCGAGGTCGTCGAACACGGCATCGTCGACCCCGGTCATCTCTACACGGGTGTGCTCCCCCGGGCGGCCGTGGTGACGAACGAACCGATCAGGCGCGGCCGTCACACCGGAACGGATCTCCTCGCCGACCTGGCCCGGGCGGCGCCGCTGGACGTCTTCGGCATGCGCACCCAGGGCATCGCCGAGCATCTGGGGCTGTCCGCGCAACGGTGCCGCGCGTACGAGCTCCCCCAGCGCGACCTGCACACGGCGATGGCGGAGCGCCGCCTGTACCTGCACCCCGTGCGCTGGACCTCCCTTGGGCTGTCGCTGCTGGAAGCCATGCACCTGGGCATGCCCGTCGTGGCGCTGGCCTCCACGGAGGCCGTGGAGGCCGTCGTACCGGGTACGGGTGTCCTGTCCACCCGGCCGGAGGTGCTGGCCCGAGCGGTCGTGCACTACCTCAACGAACCCCAGGCGGCTGCCGAGGACGGTGCGCGGGCCCGGCAGGCCGCGCTCGAACGCTACGGCCTCAAACGCTTCCTGGACGACTGGGAGCGCCTGATGACGGAGGTCCGGTCATGACGTCCCCCACCGCCGGTCCGATGCGCTCACGCCACCGGCAATCCCGTCCCCTGTCGCTGGCCCTGGTCTCCGAGCACGCCAGTCCCCTCGCGACACTCGGCGGTGTCGACGCGGGCGGCCAGAACGTACACGTCGCCTGCCTGGCCGGGGCACTGGCCGACCGCGGACACCGCGTCTCGGTGTACACCCGGCGGGATTCACCGGACCTGCCGGAAAGCAGCCGGCTGCGCCCGGGCGTGACGGTCCACCACGTCCCCGCCGGACCGGCCGAACACCTGCCGAAGGACCACTTGCTGCCGCACATGCGGGAGTTCGCGTTCCACCTGATGCGGCACTGGCAGGAGACCCGCCCGCCCGATCTGGTCCACTCGCACTTCTGGATGTCCGGGCTCGCCTCGCTGACGGCAGCCCGGGAGCTCGGTCTGCCGATGCTGCACACCTATCACGCGCTGGGAACCGTCAAACGGCGGCACCAGGGCGCGGCCGACACCAGTCCGCCGTCCCGCATCGACTGCGAGCGGGAGGTCGGCTTGGGCTGCGACCGGGTCGTGGCGACCTGTCGCGACGAGGTCGCCGAACTCGCCAGGATGGGCGTCCCCGGGGCCAAGGCGGATGTCGTGCCGTGCGGCGTGGACGCCGAGCGGTTCCGGCCGGACGGGCCGGTCGCCGAACGCGGAACCACCCACCCCTACCGGCTGCTCCAGTTGGGCCGGCTGGTCCCGCGCAAGGGGGCGGCCGTCGCCGTCGCCGCTCTCGCCCACCTGCCGGACGCGGAGCTCGTGATCGCGGGCGGCCCCCCGCCCGAATTCCTCGACGCCGACCCCGAGGTGCAGAGGTTGCGCGCCGTCGCGGGACGGGCGGGCGTCCTCGACCGCGTGCGCTTCGTCGGCGCGGTGCCCTACGACCGCGTCCCTGCCCTGTTGCGCAGCGCCGACGTCGTGCTGTGCCCCGCCGACTACGAGCCGTTCGGCATCGTTCCGCTGGAGGCCATGGCCTGCGGCCGGCCGGTGGTGGCCAGCGCCGTCGGAGGGCAGCAGGACACCGTCGCCGACCGGGAGACCGGGCGGCTCGTGCCGCCCGGGGACGCGCTCGCGCTCGCGGCGGCCACGGCGGAGCTGCTGGCCGACGACGCCGTACGCCGGGCGTACGGGGCTGCCGGGCGGCGGCGCGTTCTGCGCCGATACGGCTGGGCCCAGGTCGCCGCCGCGACGGAACGGGCCTACCGCTCGGCGCTCGCCGGGCGGCTCATCTCCGCAGGATCGACGTGAGGCCGCCGGCTGCACGTCCGTACGGCCCCTGTCCGACGCGCGCTGCCGGGCGGCGCCGACCGAAACGATCGCCGCGCAGTACCGATGCCTGAAGGAGGTGGGGTACGGACCGCTCCCCCAGCGGCCGCCCCGACGCCATGAGCCGATCTCGCGCAACCACAGGAGCCCAACAGCACTGCCAGGCGCTCGAGGACGCGCTGCGACGTCTGCGCGTCCAGGGTCTGGACCAGCTCGCCCACTGGGGCCACCGGCTCGCCGCCGTGCTCCCCGCGGGCGGCCGGCTCCTCGCCGCCGGGAACGGCGGCAGTGCGGCCCAGGCGCAGCACCTGACCGCCGAACTGGTCGGCCGCTACCACGAGGAGCGGCCGGCCTACTCGGCCCTCGCCCTGCACGCCGAGACCTCCAGTCTCACGGCGATCGGCAACGACTACGGCTTCGAGCAGGTCTTCGCCCGGCAGGTGGCGGCGCACGGCCGGGACGGAGACGTCCTGATCCTGCTGTCGACGTCGGGGCGCAGCGGCAATCTGCTGTCGGCCGCGATGACGGCCCGCGCGGCGGGCGTGGAGGTCTGGGCCCTGACCGGTGCCTCCCCCAACCCGCTGGCCCAAGTCGCCGATGAGGCCTTGTGCATCGACGCGGCCTCCACGGCGACCGTGCAGGAGGCACACCTGGTGGCCGTACACCTGTTGTGCGAGTCCTTCGACGCCGCCCTGGCCGCCTCCGGCTCTGCCGCAGCCAGGACGGCGCCCCCTCGCGCCGTCGCCCCCGTCGGGAGGACCCGGTGAACGCCCGCGAACCGCTGGTCGTGATCGGTGACGTCCTGCTGGACCGCGACATCCGAGGGGTCGCCGCTCGTCTCGCTCCGGACGCCCCGGCGCCCGTGGTCGACGTCACCGACGACCTCTCGCGGCCCGGGGGCGCCGGTTTGGCCGCTGTACTGGCCGCCCGCTCGGGCCGTGAGGTCGTCCTGATCACCGCCCTGGGCGACGACGATGCCAGCAACCGCGTGCGGGAGGCGCTGGACGGCCGGGTCCGGCTGGTGGAGCTACCGCTGGACGGCACCCTGCCGGTCAAGACACGGGTACTGGCCGACGGCCGCCCCCTGGTCCGGATCGACCGGGGCGGAGGCGAGGTCGGCCCCGTGAACGCCGCCGTGGGCCGGGCCCTGGCCGAGGCCCACGCCGTCCTGGTCGCGGACTACGGCAGGGGCACGGCGGAGGCGCTGCGGCCCCTGCTGACCGACACCGCGCGCCGCGTACCTCTGGTGTGGGACCCGCACCCGCGCGGCGGACCACCGGTGCCCGGAGCACGGCTGGTGACACCGAACGCGGCGGAGGCGACCGTGCTGTGCCCGGATGAGGGGGACTCCCTGGCAGCGCACGCCCGGCGCGGCGCAGAGCTGGCGGAGCGCTGGGGCGCCGCTGCGGTGGCCGTCACCCTCGGCGAGCGCGGGGTCTTGCTGACCCGGCCCCTGTCATCGGCGCCGATGCTCGTTCCGTCCCCGTACCGGGCCGTGGGCGATCCGTGCGGAGCGGGCGACTGCTTCGCCGCCGTGGCGGCCGGCTCATTCGCGGACGGAGGGCTGCCGGAGGAGGCGGTGCAGATGGCGGTGGCCGCGGCCGCCGCCTTCGTCGCGGCGGGTGGCGCCGGCGACCCCGCCCTGTGGCGGGCCTCCTGCGCAACAGGCATCGCCCGGCCGGCGGGCGACGACGCCTTCGCGACGGCCGCGAGCGTACGGGCTCGCGGCGGAACGGTGGTCGCCACGGGCGGCTGCTTCGACCTGCTCCACGCGGGGCACGTCGGCCTGCTGGACAGCGCACGGCGGATCGGTGACTGCCTGATCGTCTGCGTGAACTCGGACGCCTCGCTGCGGCGGCTCAAGGGGCCGGGGCGCCCCCTGAACCCGTTGGAGGACCGCGTACGGGTGCTGGCGGCGCTCGGCAGCGTCGACGCCGTCGTGGCCTTCGAGGAGGACACGCCCGAGACGCTGCTGGGCCTGCTCCGGCCGGACGTGTGGGTCAAGGGCGGCGACTACTCGGCCGACGACCTTCCGGAGGCGCGGGCGCTGAGTGCCTGGGGCGGCCAGGCCGTCGTCCTGCCCTATCTGGACGGCCGTTCCACGACCGGCCTCGCCGATCGCGCGGCCCGGGCCGCCTCGGGTGCCCGGCCTGCCCCCTGAGCGGCCGGCCCCGCCGTGTCCCGGCCGCGGCCGGGACCTCGGGCGCGTTGTGCCCTTCCCCGTGATCAGGCCGCCGTGCTCAGCCGGGTACGGGCGGGCACGGCCGCATCGGGCACCGGCATGAGCACCCCGCTGCGGGGCTTGCGGGCCCTCATCAGGTAACCCGTGGTCACGAACGTCGCGATGGCCAGCCCGCCCACGATCAACGTGACCCGGACACCGGCCAGCTCCATGAACAGTCCCAGCATCGGCGGCGCCGCCAGACCCCACACGGTGCGGATGCTGGACCAGGCCCCGAGCACACGGCCCCTCATGCTTGCGGGCGGGTCGGTCTGGAGCACCGTGGACTGTGCGGTGTCCCCGACGGATTCCGCCAACGCCATGGGCAGCACGAGGACGAGGAGCACCACGAGGGAGGGGGCCAAGCCGGCGAGAACCTGCAGGAGGGCTCCGGCCAGGGTCAGGACGGCCACCAGGCGCACGCTCGGCCTTCGCAGCCGGGCGCCCAGGACCGCGCCGACGATCCCGCCGACGGCCAGCACCGTGGAAACCTTGCTGAAGGAAGCCGCGTCACCGGCCAGAGGTCCGGTGACCAGGACCACCAGGGTGAGGGAGTAGTTGCGGCCGAACAGCGCACTGACCCCGTTCAGGGCGGCGAGTGCGACCAGCCGCGGGCGCCGCATGAAGAAGGCGAGCCCCTCCCGGGCGCTCATGCTCTTCGCCGCGACCGGTGCGGGCGCCGGGTGCACGGCGGCAGCGGATTCCACCCGGTGGGCTGCCTCGGAGGGGCGTGCTGCCTTCAGGAACGGGATCACGCAGGCCACGAACAGGAACGACAAGCCGTTGGCCGCGTAGGCCGCTGCGGTGCCCATGAAGCCGACGGCCACGCCCGCGAGTGCGGCGCCCGCGAGCCGCCCCGCACTGTGGACGAGCGAGCCCACACCAATGGCGGAGGGCACGTCCGGGGCGCGGACGAGATCGTTGCCGAGCAGCGCGCAGGCGGGACCGTCGACGGTGGCGATCAGTCCGGTCACCGCAGCCAGCGCCAGCAGCACCGGGAGGTCGAGGCGGTCCACAGCGACGAGCACGGCCGTCACCAGCGCCACCCCACCCAGCAGGGCCTGCGCGACGGCAGCGGTCAGCTTGCGGGGCCAGCGATCGACGGCCGCGCCGCCTGCCACCCCGAGGAGCAGGCCGGGCGCCATCTGGATGGAGACGGAGAGGCCGGTGGCGGCCGCCGATCCCGTGATCTGGAGGACGAGGAGGTTCTGCACCGTCAGCTGCATCCACGTGCCCGCGTTGGACACGAAGTTCGCGACGGCCCACCAGCGCATGCTGCGGTAGCGGAGGGACCGCCACGGGGAGCGGTCGGCGGTGGTGCGGTCAGCGGTGCGGTCGGCGGCGGTGGCGGAAGAGGACGCGGAGACAGATGCAGACACAGGAAGGACCCAGAACGGAGCGCGAAGCGCAAGAGGCGGCAGGCGGGGCGGGGAACGAGCGCTCCGTACCGCCGGCGCGCACGGCGACGCCCGGCAGCGGAAGGGGGGTGGAACGGTCCCGCGGACCATGGTGGCAGAATTTCCTGCCCGTCCTGGTGGCCTGAGGCGTCCGGCGGCCTGCCCGCGAAGCCCCGAGCCCTGGGCTGCCAAGGCCGACGGGAGGCGCGGTGTGTTTGCTCACAGCGGCCGCCCGGAGCCGGCCGAAAGCCTTGCGGCCTAACCCGGCGTGCCCCGGAGGACCGCCCTCGGGACAGTGGAGTGCGGCACCCGCGCGATGCGGTTTCCCGCGGTCGCGACGCCCGGCAGCCCGGCGCGGGAGGGAGCACCGCCGCGTGCGGTTCCGGTATCCGGCGGACAGCAGTCGGGCGAGCGGCCCCCGGGCCCCCACACCCCTGACCCCGACCCCGACCCCGATACCTGTGCGACCTGCGGAAGGACCTCATGAGTGTGGACGAGCGAGCATGCCCCGCTCGGACGGAGCACGTGCTCGCGGACAGCCGGCCGCAGGTACTGGTCCTGCGGGCCTTGGGCCTCGGCGACCTGCTGACGGTGGTGCCCTGCCTGCGGGCGCTGCGCAGGAGCATGCCGGACTGCGACATCGTCCTGGCGGCACCCGGCCGGCTGGCCGCCGTCGCCGCCGCCACCGGCCTCGTGGACCGTGTACTGCCCACGACCGCTCGGGGACGCAGCGTGCCCGCCGAACTGAGCTGGCAGGGACCGCCTCCCGAGCTGGCCGTGGACCTGCACGGGAACGGGCCGCCCAGCCATCTGCTCCTCCAGGGGCTGCGGCCGCGCCGGCTTCTCGCCTACCGGCACGCGCAGACCCCGGAGGTGCTCGGACCCGAGTGGCGCGACGACGAGCACGAGCGGGAGCGCTGGTGCCGCCTGCTGCGCTGGTACGGCATCGAGGCCGACCCCACCGACCTCGCGATCGCCGCCCCTCCGTGTGCCTCGCCCGCCCCGGGCGCCGTCGTCGTCCACCCCGGCGCCGATGCCGGTTCCCGCCGGTGGCCCCCGGAACGGTTCGCAGCGGTCGTACGGGCCCTGCGCCGGGCCGGCCAGGACGTGGTCGTCACCGCGGGCGCGGGCGAGGAAGCGCTGGCGCGGCGGGTGGCGAGCGACGCCGGACTGCCGCAGGAGGCGGTGGTCGGCGGCTCGGGTGACGTGCCCTTCCACCAGCTCTGCGCCCTGGTGGCCGGTGCGCGCTGTGTCCTGGTCGGCGACACGGGTCTGGCGCACCTCGCCACGGCTCTGGGTACGCCGTCCGTCGTCCTCTTCGGCCCGGTGGCCCCCCGTCTGTGGGGCCCGCCCCCTCATGCGAAGCACCGGGTGCTGTGGTGTCCGCGCCCGGGTGAGGACCCCCTGCGGCCCGGCGACGCACACGCTTCGCTGCCCGACGCCCGACTCCTGCGCATCACCGTCGAGCAGGTGGTCGAGGCGGTGCTCAGCCACTGTGCCTGAACCGGCTGGAGTCCCCTCACGGCGGGGCGGTCTCCGCCCCCCTCCAACGCCGGACCGTCCACGGCACCCGCCCTGCTCGGACTCCGCATCCCCGTGATCCAGCCCCAGGGTCCGCGCCGGCCAGGCCTTCCCCCGCCGAGCACTTCGGCAACCCGACCGGCCTGCCCTGAACCGTCCCCGCCGCGCAGCGTCCGTGCGTACACACCGCCTGGCGGGGCAGGCGCGCCGTCAGACAAGTCAACTGCGAAGACATGACGAGAGGGATGGGACTCATGACGACCGCACGCGAGATCATGACTCCGGACGCCACCTGCGTCGGCGCTCAGGAGACGGTTCTGGAAGCAGCGAAGAAGATGGCCGCGCAGGGGGTGGGTGCCCTGCCGATCTGCGGCGAGGACAACAAGCTCAAGGGCATGCTCACCGACCGGGACATCGTCGTGAAGGTCCTCGGTTCGGGGAAGGACCCCGCTGAGACGAAGGCCGGCGACCTGGCGCAAGGGGAGGCGGTCACGATCGGAGCCGACGACGAGGCGGAGGAGATCCTGCGGACCATGGCCGAGCACCAGGTGCGCCGCCTGCCGGTCATCGACGGCCACACCCTCGTCGGAATCGTCTCCCAGGCGGACGTGGCGCGCTCCCTCCCCGACCCGCAGGTCGGCGACCTCCTCGAAGCGCTGTCCTCCTGACGCGAAGGCAGAACGGAACAGGACCGCCGGGACGACCGGGTGGAGGAGGACACGCACACCTCGTCCCGTTTACTCGGCCGGCACGGGCGGCCTTGCCTCGGGTCCGAGCCGTGGGCGCCGCCCCCGGCTCGGACCCGGGTGATCCGGCCGGCGCAGGCAGGGGCGAAGGGAGACCCGTGGCATCGCCGGGAGACGCCGGCCCAGCTCCGGCGATGCTCCTTCCCTTCCCCGCCCCTCCTGATGAGGCGGCGGAATCCGGGACGTGGCATCCGGGACGTGGCATCCGGGACGTGGGTTCGAATCCACCCGAGGAGCCTGACAGGGAAGGAGGTGCCGGAATGGACAGGGCTGCAGCAGAGCTGCGGCGGGCACTCGCCGCCGCCTCCGGCGGTGTCGCGCAAGCGGAGGTCCTCAGGATGGACGGTTCCGCGCGCTGCTCGACCGGCGCATTCTTGACCACGGTGCAGGAAGGCCGACGGCTGGTACAGCTGTTCGAGGCGCCGACGGACGCCATCGCGACCGGCATCACCGTGGGGGGCCGCACCTATACGGCGGCGGAGGCGAACCACTGGCTCCTCCACGGCAGGCACGCCGACACGGGCGTGGTCGCCGTGAAGCGCCCACCGTTCGTCGTCGTCGGCCTGTATACGGAGGGACGCCGGCCGGCCGACGCGGTATCGACGCTGGACCAGCTGGCCACCCTCCTCGCCTCACGCTTTGACTGACGCGTTCGTGCTCCACGCCGCCTCGCCCCACGGGTGGGCGGTCCGGCCGTCCGGCCCGCAGTCCGGCAGTCCCGCCGATCGAAGTGCCCGTACGAGTGCAGGACGTGCTACCGCAGCACGACCTGAAGGCCACGCACAAGATCGGATAGTCATGCGCATTCAGGCATCAGTTGAAAGTTGGGTATTTACCGCCATGTCACGGACCTAACATGCCTTTGGCTTCTGGCACCTTGTTACCCGAGGTGCGGAGCCGAACGGAATGGGGACACCGGGATGATGCGCGACCGTCGGACCACCGGGTGGGGTCGCCGCGGTGGGGCGAAATTCGTCGCAGGGGTG
The DNA here is from genome assembly GCF_053610945.1 of Streptomyces sp. NPDC054849. Classification (NCBI taxonomy): domain Bacteria; kingdom Bacillati; phylum Actinomycetota; class Actinomycetes; order Kitasatosporales; family Streptomycetaceae; genus Streptomyces; species Streptomyces sp. NPDC054849. The sequence continues at coordinate 264,080 of NZ_JBSGZI010000001.1, read as the reverse complement.
ACCGTGGGCACGATCGCCCTCCTTACCGGATGCGACGCGCTCAAGCCCTACACGCCTCCGCGGCCTCCCCTCAAGGAGGCCCTCACCTTCTACGTGAGCCCGGACGGCGACGACGACCGAGACGGCCTGTCCGAGGCGACCGCCTGGCGCACCCTCGGCCGGGCCGATCAAGTGCCGTTCCGGCCGGGAGACCGTCTCCGGCTCAAAGGCGGAGAGCGCTTCACCGGCGGGCTCACCATCGGCCCGGGCGATGCGGGCAGCGCACTCAAGCCGGTGGTGATCGATTCATACGGCAGCGGACGGGCCACCATCGCGACGCGGGGCACAGCGGGAATCGCCGTGTACAACACCGCCGGCGTGGAGATCCGGAATCTGAACCTCGTCGGTGATGCCAAGGCTCAGCGCAGTGCGGACGGCATCAGCTTCTTCAACGACCGACTGGACAGGAAGCCCCTGGACCACGTGCGGATCTCCCGGGTCGACGTGTCCCGGTTCCAGCACGGGATTCGCCTCGGAACAGGTCCGAAGTCCTCCGGCTTCCGCGACATCCAGGTCGACGACGCAGCGGTACACCACAATCAGGACGCCGGACTGGTCACCTACGGGCCTCCTTTCGCGGCCCGGCAACCGGGCTACGCACACGAAAAGCTCCTGGTCACGCGAGTCAAGGCGTACAGCAATCCCGGCGACCCGGCCGCGGACGACCGCAACACCGGCAGCGGCATCGTTCTCGGCAGCCTCCGGGGCGCGACCGTTCAGCAGTCGGTCTCGTACGACAACGGGGCGAAGTCCTCGGCCCGCGCCCAGGAGGGACCCGAGGGAATCTGGACCTACGACTCGACCCGCGTCGTCATCCAGAACAACAAGGCGTACCGCAATCGCACGGGCTCTCGCGTCGACGGCGGTGGTTTCGGCCTGGACAACAACGTGTCGTCGTCGGTACTCCAGTACAACCTGTCCTACGGCAACGACGGCGCGGGCTTCCTCGTGTACTCGGGGGAGTCGACCAACGCCCACAAGGACAACGTCGTGCGGTTCAACTACAGCTGGGACGACGCCAGAAAGCTGTCCTGGTACGGCGGCATCGTGGCCTTCGGCAACCTCATGCGGAATCTGGACATCTACCACAACACCGTGATCCTGCGGTCGAGCGGCAGCGACCGTCCCCCGGCCTTGCGCCTCCGAAACGGCATGCGCGGAGTCGGTGTCCGCAACAACATCTTCGTCACCAACGGTGCTCCCGTCGTAGCGTCGGACACGAACTACACACAAGCCTTCGTACGCCTGCAGGGCAACGACTACTTCAGCACGGGCGACTGGAAGCTGCAGTGGGGCAAGGCGCAGTACGACGACTTGGATGCCTGGCGGACGCGGGCCGGACAGGAACGGTTGGGCGCCGTCCCGACGGGCAGCAGCGCGGACCCGTGTCTCCTGGGCGCGGTGGCCCCGGTCACCGATCTGGCCGGGGCCACCCCTCTCGTCTCGCAATGCGCCGACGAGCTGGAAGGTGCCGTCACACTGCGGTCGGTAGGCGTCGACCCCGGCCCGGTCGACTACTTCGGGGCACGGCTGAGCACAGCGCCCTCCGCGGGAGCCGCACAGCCGCGTGCCGAGGACTGAGCGAGGCCACCGCCACGCAGGGGTGCGGGCACCGTGGCGGGGGCCGGCCTGCCGAGTGCCCGGACGGTCCATCCGGCGGAGCGCCACAGACCCGCATCGAGGTTGTTGCGGGCGTCGACCAGCCGCGGTGCGCACACCACGCGTGCCAGCTTCACCGGGTCGACCTCCCGGTACTGGCTCCACTCGGTCAGGTGCAGCACGACATCCGCTCCCCGGCACGCGGTCAGGACGTCCGTCTCGTAATGCAGTTCGGGGTGAGCGACGCAGGCGTTGTAGGTCCCCTCGGGGTCATGGACCCGTACCTCTCCACCCTCGCGGTGGATAGCCGCCGCCACGGCCAGGGCCGGCGAATCGCGGACATCGTCGCTGTTCGGCTTGAAGGTGGCGCCCAGGACGGTGATCCGGTGGCCGGAGAACGCACTGCCGACCAGGTCACGTGCGATGGTGACGGTCCGGCGCCGCTGGCGCAGGTTGATGTCGTCGACCTGGCCCAGAAAGCTCACCGCCTCCTCGACACCGAGTTCCCGGGCCCGCGCGGTGAATGCCCGGATGTCCTTGGGCAGACAGCCGCCGCCGAAGCCGAGGCCCGCGTTGAGGAACCGACGCCCGATGCGGGTGTCGTGTCCGAGCGCATCCGCGAGGGTGCTCACATCGGCGCCGGCCGCGTCGCAGACCTCCGCCATCGCGTTGATGAACGAGATCTTGGTCGCGAGGAAGGAGTTCGCCGCGACCTTGACCAGCTCGGCGGTGGCGGGGTCGGTGCTGATGTACGGGATGTCGGCGTCGAGCATGGGGGCGTACACCTCGCGCAGGGTCCGGTCCGCGCGCGGTGAGGTGACGCCCACCACGAGCCGGTCCGGCCGCAGCGTGTCCTCGACCGCGAACCCCTCTCGCAGGAACTCCGGGTTCCAGGCGACCTCCACGTCGACCCCGGCCGGGACAAGGCCTCTCAGCCGGGACGCGATGCGGGGGGTGGTGCCCACCGGGACGGTGGACTTGCCCACGATCAGGCAGGGTTGCATCAGGTGGGGAGCCAGCCCGTCGATGACGGCGTCGACGTATCGCAGGTCGGCTGCATTCGAGCCGGCCTGCTGAGGTGTGCCCACGCAGACGAAGTGCACCTCGCCGAAGGCGGCCGCCTCGCTGAGGGAGGTGGTGAAGCGCAGGCGCCCGGAACCGATGGCGCGGGTCAGTACGTCGTCGAGGCCTGGCTCGAAGAAGGGTGGTCTGCCCTCGGTGAGGGCCCTGATCTTTTCGGCATCGACGTCGACGCCGAGGACGTCGTGTCCGATGTCCGCCATGCACGCGGCGTGCACGGCTCCGAGGTATCCCGTACCGATGACGGTCAAGCGCATGCGAATCTCCTGTCTGACAAGCTGGTGTGAAGGGGCCGGCGCAGGGAACCGAAGGTGGAGTCGGACGCGTCAGCCCGTGTAGCCCGACGGGTTGAGTTCCTGGAAGTGCCAGGCGTCGCGGCACATCGCGGCGAGGTCACGGGTCGCGGTCCAGTTCCAGGCCTCGGTCACCGCAGCGGGATCGGCGACGAGTTCGGTCACGTCTCCCGGACGGCGCCCGGTCACCTCGTAGGGAATCGGCCTGCCGGACGCCCGCTCGAAGGCGGCGACGAGCTCGAGGACGGAGGACCCCACCCCGGTGCCGAGGTTGAAGACACGCATGCCGTTCTCGTCCCCGAGGTGCTCCAGGGCGCGTCGATGGCCCTCCGCCACGTCCATGACGTGGATGTAGTCGCGGATGCCGGTCCCGTCGTGGGTGGGGTAGTCATCACCGAAGACGCTGAGCCGCTCGCGACGGCCGACGGCGACCTGCGCCAGGTACGGCATGATGTTGTTGGGCACACCCCGGGGATCTTCGCCCAACAGTCCGGACGGGTGCGCGCCGACCGGGTTGAAGTACCGCAGGGCCAGCACGCTGAGCTCGGGCAGGCGGCGGCAGGTGTCGGCCAGTACTTGCTCGCAGAGCCACTTCGTCGAGGCGTACGGGTTGGTCGGGGCCGCCGGATCCCCTTCTGTCAGAGGCACCTTGGTGGCGTCCCCGTAGATCGAGCACGACGAGGAGAACACCAGCCGGTGCACTCCGTGTGCGTGCATGGCCGACAGCAGGGCGGTCGTGCCGCCGACGTTGATGTCGTAGTAGGCGATCGGGATCTCCACGGACTCGCCCACCGCCTTCTTCGCGGCGAAGTGGATCACTGCGTCGATCGGGTGCGAGTCGAATACGGCATCCAGCGCACGCCGGTCCCGCATGTCGGCTCGGTAGACGGCGGCGACCGGGCGTCCCGCGATCTTCGCGACGCGCTCCAGGGCCTCCGGTGAGCTGTTTGAGTGGTCGTCGACGACGACCACCTCGTAGCCGTTTTCGAGCAGTTCGGCACAGGTATGGCTGCCGATGAAGCCGGCACCGCCGGTGACCAGGACCGTCGTGGGCATGGGGGTGGGATCCTTTCCAACGTGATCGTCTGTGGGGTGAGAAGCCGGTGCGCCGGTGTCACCAGCCGAAGATGCCTGCCGCGTACACGGGGAACAGGCCGATGGCCAGGGCGAGCGGCAGCAGCGTGAGGGTTCCGGCGAGCAGGGGCAGCCGGGCCGTCACCACCGCCTTGTACTTGGGCACTCCCGCGGCCCGGGCCATCTCAGCGACGTGCAGCCCGGCGATGGTGAGGGTGACCACGGCGTAGGAGAGCGAACCGAGGATGCACAGGAAGACATATCCGGCGGCGGGGCCGGTGAGCTCGCCGGTAACGGCCGCGCAGGACAGGGTGGTGGTGATGATCAGGTAGGGCGCCACGAGCCGCAGCGGCAGGGGCTCTAGCCCGTCCGTCGATTTGGGGGTCACCTTGAAGACGACGGGACGGGGACGCAGCTTCTGCACCAGGGCGGCGCCCACCCCCCAGGCGACGAAGGGCCAGCGGGCGAGCCCGAAGAGCCAGCTCTCCCAGCTCAGGACCGGTGCTTTCGCGGGGCGGAGCAGGCCGCGTCTGCGCACGAGCATGGTCAGGAGCATCAGCCACACGGACATCGCCCAGAAGTGGCCGAGGAACGACGCGTAGTTCACGTTGATCCAGGGCAGACCGGTGACGGCCGCGACCGGAGGCAGAGCCAGCCCCATGGTCGTGGTCGCGGCGAGCAACGGGTAGTACGACAGGGCGAAGGCGAAGCGCAGGCGCAGCCAGCCGCGCATGCGACCCAGGTGGCGCGGCAGCATCCCGAAGAGCATGACCGCGAGACTGCGGGACCACTGGAACTCCTGGGTGGCCATGGCCGCGAAGGTGACGGGGCCGTCACCGCTCGCATGGGCATCGATGGCGAACGACCCCTGCCAGCCCGCAGAGTTCATCAGGAATGTGGTCGAAAAGTCCTCTGCGAGTTCGGGCCCGATGCCGCCGATGTCCCGCACCGCCTCCGTACGCACCGCGTAGTGGGAGCCGATGCACAAAGGCGCGAGGCCGGCCGAGTGGCCCAGCTGGACCGCCCCGTGGAAGACGGCCTCACGATGCAGTCGGCCCCGGGCGGACCAGGAGACGTCGGCATTGGCGTCGCACACGCTCGGAGCTGCAACGTAGCCGATCGCGGGATCGGAGAACGGCCGCACCATCTCGGTCAGGTAGGTACGGCTCGGTACGTGATCGCAGTCCAGCTGCGCAACGACGTCGTAGTCCCGATAGCCCCAGTGGTCGTAGAAGTAGGCGAGGTTGCCCTCTTTGCAGCGCGTGCGACGCGGCCATGTGAGCCGGTGGTAGTCCGGGCGGTCCCGGCGGCAGGAGACCCGGACTCCGTTCGCCTCGCACCAGTTCAGGATGTCGCCGGAAGGGTCCTCGTCGCACAGCCATACGTCGTAGGGGTGGGGGTAGTCCTGGCGGAGCATCGCCTCCAGGGTGGCGCGGGCGATGTCCCAGTGCTCCGACGGAGCCCGGGTGACGACGAAGGCGGTTCGTACCAGCGGGACTTCGATGCTCGAGTCGAACCGGCGCAGGCGGAGGACCGCGACCAGGAAGTGCAGGGGCAGCAGCGCGAGGTAGAGCAGCAGTGCGCTGTTGACCGCCAGGCCCACCCAGCCGATCCGGTGCTCGGGGCGCAGCCACCAGACCCAGAACCAGACGAGGCCGGCGACCCACCCCAGCGTGAGCACCGCCACCTTCAGCCTGTCGGCTGTGCCGAACTGGCGGACGAAGCTCGTCGCGCAGGTCTCCAGAGCGCGGCGCGGGTGGGCGAACACGGGCCCGTCGGGAGGAATCTCGGCGACACGGCCCCGTGAGAGCTCGCGGATCTGGTCCTTGAGTGTGGCCTGCTCTACGGACGGGCTGGGGATGCGCCCGTCGGTCGCGGTAGCCTCGCGTACGAGCCCTGGCTCGGTCGGGGTCATGTGAGCGCACTCCGAGATGATCTTGGTGTGGCGGCGCGAGAGCCTCACGGCCGCCTTGAAGGTGAGGGCCGGCGGGGAGAGGTGTGCGGTGACGCCACTCCCCGCCGGAGGGAAGAATCCGGCCGCGATCAGGCCGGCGCGGGAACGGATGCCGGCCTGTCGGACACAGCGCCGGCGTACCTCCTCGGGAGCGGCATTCCGTCCTCCTGGCCGCCGCGGATCGCGGCGGCTCCGGCCGAGAGGTCGGCCGGGCGGGAGACGAACCAGTCACTCGTTCTGCGCAGGCCCTCCTCGATGTCCACCTCGGGCCACCAGCCGAGCGCATCCCGGGCACGGGAGATGACCGGGCGCCTGCGGACCGGGTCGTCGACCGGGAGGGGGTGGTACTGGATCTCCGACAGGGAGCCCGTGAGCTCCAGCACCATCTCAGCGAGCTCCGTGACCGTCCGCTCCACCGGGTTCCCCAGGTTGAAGGGTCCGGCCTCGGAGGAGTCGAGCAGAGCCACGAGACCGCGGACCAGATCGTCGACGTAGCAGAAACTGCGGGTCTGCTTTCCGTCTCCGTAAATGGTCAGGGGTTCGCCGGTGAGCGCCTGGGTGATGAAGCTCGAAACCACCCTTCCGTCGTGCGGGCGCATGCGCGGACCGTACGTGTTGAAGATCCGCGCGATACCGACATTCAGACCGTGGGTACGGCGATATGCGACTGAGATCGCCTCAGCGAATCGTTTCGCCTCGTCGTACACACTGCGGGGTCCGACAGAATTGACGTTGCCCCAGTAGTCCTCGTCCTGCGGGTGGACCAGAGGGTCGCCATAGACCTCGCTCGTCGACGCGAGGATGAACCGGGCACCATGGCGCAGTGCGAGACGGAGGGCGTTCTCCGTCCCCCTGCTGCCGACGGCAAGCGTCTCCAGCGGCTGCCGCAGATAGTCAGGCGGCGACGCGGGGCTCGCCAGATGGGCGACGGCGTCGACGGGGCCGGCGACCTCCGTCGTGCCGCTGACATCGGCATGGATGAATTCGAACGCCGGGTTCGAGAGTAGGTGGGCGATATTCCTGGGCTCGCCTGTCGAGAAGTTGTCCAGGCAGACCACGGAGTCCCCGCGCCTCAGAAGGGCTTCGCAGAGATGTGACCCAAGAAATCCACCGCCACCGGTGACGGCAACGCGCATACGCTTCTCCAGGACTCGGGAGTAGAAAGCCTCATATCGCGTTCCTGGTATGTCGACCCATACGCACGACGACCGGAAGGGAAAGGGCTCAGGTGGAAACTCAGGCAAAGCATATGGACATACGTAGGATCTTTGTGTGCAGCGCAACTCCGCGCTACGCCGATCGGCCGTCCACCCCGGTGCGCCACTCGCCGTCGACCCATGGCGCCCAAGCCTTCGCGCTCCGATCAGCGCGTGGTGCCGCCTCACTCGCGCGTGTGATTCGCCGCCGCGCGCGTCAATGGCCGGAGGTGCACAGCACCACACCGGGAAGCCCGGCGCCCATGCCGGATCGGTGCGGACCTCGCTGCCATCGATGGTGACGTTCTCGCCGAGCCGGCCCATGAAGCCGACGCCGTGCAGGTGGGCGGCCTTGCGGCGGGCAACACCGCCGCTGCCGCGGACGCCCTGAGCACCTACCCGGGCCACTCCCACCTGCCACTATTGAAAACGATTCCCATTGCCATATACTGTGGCCATGGCACGCAACGAAGTACGCCCGATCATCAAGCTCCGCTCCACCGCCGGCACCGGCTACACCTACGTCACCCGCAAGAACCGGCGTAACGACCCCGACCGCATGGTGCTGCGCAAGTACGACCCGGTCGCCCGTCGGCACGTCGACTTCCGCGAAGAGCGCTGACCTCCCCTCCCCCAGAGAGAGCCACCCATGAAGCCTGGAATCCACCCCGCTTACGGCCCCGTCGTCTTCCGCGACAAGGCCGCCGACTTCGCCTTCCTCACCCGCTCGACCGCCACCAGCGAGAAGACGGTCGAGTGGGAGGACGGCCACATGTATCCGGTCATCGATGTCGAGATCTCCTCGCAGAGCCACCCCTTCTACACCGGCACCGCGCGCGTCCTCGACACCGCCGGCCGCGTCGAACGCTTCGAGCGCCGCTACGGAGGCGGTAAGTGACCCTCCCCGTCGTCATCGTCGGCGGTATGCACGCCGACGCGCGCAAGGAGACCGTCGAGCACCTGCTGCGCGCCGTGCCGGGGAGTGTCGCCCTGCACCACGATCTGTCCTCGGCTGCCGACGGCAATGTCCTGCGCACCCTGCGCGATTCAGGGGGTGTGGTGTCCGCCGGCGAATCTCCCCTGGTCAACGACTGCGCCTGCTGCGCACTGCGCGAGGACCTCGTCCCGGAGCTGGAGCGGCTGGCCGCGAGCGGGCTGACCCGCCTGGCCGTGGTGGAACTCTGGGACTCGGTCGAGCCCAGGGGGATGGCGGAGGTCGTGGCCGCCCACGCCGGTGACGTACTGGAACTCACCAATGTGATCACCGCCGTCGACCCGGCCCTCGTCCTGCCCTGCCTCGGCAACGGGGACGACCTCACCGAGGCCGGACTCGCCGCGGCGGCCACCGACCGGCGCACCGTCGGGGACACCTGGGCCCGCCAGCTCGAATACGCGCCGGTCCTCGCGATCGCCGACAGCGCAGAGGCCGACGACGAGGACCGCGCCCTGCTCGCCCAGCTGCACCCGACGGCCCGCAAGGTGCCCACCGGCTCCAGCGACCTCACCCGCCTCGCCTTCGCCGGCTTCGACGTGGAGACGGCCGCCGCGGCCCAGCACCCTGCCTGTGCGCTCCTCCCCCAGGAGGCCGACGAGGCCGGAGTGGCCACGTTCGTCTGGCGGCGCCGTCGGCCGTTCCATCCCGAGCGGCTGTACGAAGCCCTGGAAGATCTGACCTGCGCCGCGGCCCGCAGCCGTGGCCGGTTCTGGCTCGCCGACCGCCCCGACACCCTGCTCGCCTGGGACGCGGCCGGTGGCGCGCTGTGCGTGGAGAACGCCGGCCCCTGGCTCGCCTCGCTCCCCGACGCCGCCTGGGAGTTGGTCCCGGCCATGCGTCAGGCTGCGGCCGCCCTCGCCTGGGATCCCGAGCACGGCGACTGCTGCCAGCACCTGGTCTTCACCTCCCCCGGGCTGGACCGCGACGGCATCGAACGGCTCCTGGATTCCTGCCTGCTGACCGACGCCGAGTACACGGCCGGGCGGGAGGGGTGGAAGCAGCTCCCCGCCGCGTTCGCTCCGTTGCTCGACTCCGTCTCCTGACCGCCCGACCCACACACCGACACTCCACACCCCTGAGGAACACCGATGGTCCGCCGCCCTTCCCCCGGCAAGCCGCTGAAGTCCCGCCCCAACCCGCTGGACACGGCCGGAATCACGTACATCGACTACAAGGACACCGACCTGCTCCGCAAGTTCGTCTCCGACCGGGGCAAGATCCGCAGCCGCCGGGTCACGCGTGTCACCGCACAGCAGCAGCGGCAGCTCGCTCTGGCCATCAAGAACGCCCGCGAGATGGCCCTGCTCCCGTATGCCGGCCGATAGGGGACGGCGGGAGCCGCGAGTGGCCCGTCCCGAGGGAGGGCTCGGCGGGGCGCTCACGGGGCGGGTACTCCCCCACAGGGAACGCCGGGAGTGGCGAGGGGCGGCGAGGGGCGGCGAGGAGCGGCCGGCGTGAACGCATGCGCGCAGAGTGCGCAGCGGGGGCGACCGCCGAAACGGTCGCCCCCGCCTGATCATCGCGGCTCAGCCGCTGCTTTCAGTCCCGGCCCCTCAGAACTGGAGCGCCCAGGAGTCGATCTTTCCGGTGTCGATGTTCGCGAGGTCCGCGACCCGGAGCTTCCAGACACCGTTGGCGACCTCGGCAGAGGCGTTCACCGTGAAGGTCTGGATGATGTTGTCCGCGCTGCCGCCGCTGCGATTGCGCAGGTTGTAGACGGTGCCGTCGGGGGCGACCAGGTCGACCCTCAGGTCACCGACGTAGGTGTGCTTGATGTCGACCGGGACGCTCAGCGTGGCCGGGGCGTTGCCGGAGATCCCGCTGACGGTGATCGGCGACTCGACGGTGGCGTTGTCGTTGATCGCGTAGTCGGCGGTGTTCTCGAAGCGGGTGCCCGGGTTCGGCGGGGTGGTGGAGTTCCCGACGTTGAGCAGGCGGTTCGGGGATCCGGTGCCGGGGCTGGTCACGACGTTCGGTGTGGCCGCGTTGACCAAGGCCGTGGCGACCTGGGCCGGAGTGGCCGCCGGGTTGGCCGCGAGGTGGAGCGCGGCGGCGCCGACGACGTGCGGGGTCGCCATCGAGGTGCCCGAGATGGTGTTCGTGGCGGTGTCACCGGTGCCCCAGGAGGAGGTGATGCTGGAGCCGGGGGCGAAGATGTCCAGGACGGTGCCGTAGTTGGAGTAGCTCGCCTTGGCGTCGCTGCTGGTCGTGGCGCCGACGGTGATCGCCTCGGTCACGCGGGCCGGGGACTTGGTGCTCGCGTTGGTGGACTCGTTGCCCGCGGCGACGCCGTACGTGATGCCGCTGGCTATGGAGTTGCGTACGGCGGTGTCGAGCGCGGAGTCCGCGCCGCCGCCCAGCGACATGTTCGCCACGGCCGGCTTGACGGCGTTGCGGGTCACCCAGTCGATGCCGGCGACGACCTGTGCGGTGGTGCCGGAGCCGTTGTTGTCGAGCACGCGGACGCCGACGATCCGGGCCTTCTTGGCCACGCCGTACGCGGTGCCCGCGACGGTGCCCGCGACGTGGGTGCCGTGGCCGTGGCCGTCCTGGGCCGTGTTGTCGTTGTCGATGGCGTCGAAGCCGTCGGAGGCCCGGCCGCCGAAGTCCTGGTGCGTCTTGCGGACGCCGGTGTCGATGATGTACGCCGTGACGCCCTCGCCGGCCTTGTCCGGGTAGGTGTAGCTCTGGTTCAGCGGGAGCGCCTGCTGGTCGATCCGGTCCAGGCCCCAGGAGGGCGGGTTGGGCTGGGTCGTGTCGACGGTGAAGACGCGGTTCTGCACGACCGACTTGACGGCGGGGTCGGCGGCGAGCTTCCTGGCCTGGGCCTCGGAGACCTCGACGGAGTAGCCGTTGAGCGCGGCGCTGTAGGTCCGGTCGATCCGCGCGCCGTACCGCTTGGCGACTGCCTTGCCGCTGTCGGCGGTGGAGCGGGCGGCGGAGTCGTTCAGGGTCACGATGTAGCTGCCGGCGACGGTGCCGGCGGCGCCGGCGTTCTCGATGACGCCCTGCGGGGCGGCCGGGGTGGCCGCCGCGGCGGGTAACGCGGCGGCCGAGCCGAGCGCGAGGGCCGCGACGGCCATGGCGCTGATACCGGCAATTCTCCGGCGGGTGTGACGCTTCGCGGACATGTGGGGGGTCCTCCTCGTAGGCGGTGTGCTGCGGTGTACGCGGACCGCTGTGAGGGCGCGCCAGGGCACGGCTTGTAGCCATGCCCATGACAAACGAATCGGCCCGAACGAACGGTCGCTAACGAAAGGTTGACCCACCTCCCGCACCCGCACAAGAGGCATGCCGACGCGTAACATCCCTGCCACACAGCGGCCATGATCGAGCAAAGGCGCTCCGCACATGACGCACGCATTCGCCGGGTAGGTCTGCCCGAAGACGCCCGGCCTCGTACCGGCCGTTGATGGTGCCGTTGCCGCCGATGCCTGCCCGGCAGCGACTGGCCTGTCAGATCCCGCACCTAGGCTGTCCGCAGAGATTCGATCAAGGAGCAGGGTAGTGCGGATAGAGCGTCACCAGGTGGGCGGGCCCGTCGTGTCGGCAGCGCGCGAGGACTTCACGAACCGGATCGGGGGTCAGGTGCGGTCCATGTCGCGGGGCGGTCGCATGGCCACCTACGAATGGCAGTCGATCTCCGACGAGTTCCTCGACTACCTGGGCGCCCTCTCCGTCGAGAAACCCGACCTCGACACCCCGGAGGCCAAGGCCGCCCTCAAGGACGCCTCCGAAGCCGCGGCCGGCGCCGTCGCTTACGCGGCGTACCACCCGCACTGCAGCTTCCGGGTCTTCCTGGAGTACGTGAACTTCGGCATGAGCTACGACCCGGGTGAGGACGCACCCGACGAGAGTGTCACGCCCGGGGAGTGGATCGACGCGCTCTGCCTGTCGGTCCTCAGGGACAAGGCCACGTGGCACGGCGAGGCCTTCCACTTCGCCCGGCAGAAGTTCGCCGAGCAGGCGCAGGGAACGCCCGTCGGCGAGCTCGCCACAGGATTGATGGCCGTGATCCTGGACGACACCGGCGACGACGAGGAGTACCCGCCGAGCGCGCAGGCCAAGCTCGCCGCCGTCGACGCGGCCCTGGACCGCATCCGTGGCCGCGCCGGGGAGACGGGCGAGCCCCTCCTGGACCGGCCGCACAGCGTAGCCCTGCGCACGCTGCGCGCCCTGGCCGCCGAGGACCGGGAGGCCTTCGACGCCGCGCTGGCCGACCTCCTGACCAGGCACTCCACCCTGCACGGCCCCTCAGCCTCCCCGAGCACCCTTCTCCCGCTCGTCCCCATCGCCCTCGCCGCGCTCGCGTACAGGTCCCTTGGATGGGCGCCTGCCGTCAGCTCCGACTACCTCCCGCACGCGCTGATCACCGGCTTCGAAACCCGGGGCCCGCGGGTCGCGGGGTTCGGCCGGGCCCGGCGGCCGGACGCGGTGGCCGCGCTCGCCGCGGGCCCGCTGGTGGTGGAGCGGCCGGCCTTCGACTGGACGGTGGGCCCGCAGATCGAGGCCAGGTACGAGGAGCACATCCGGGAGGCGTTCACCCCCGTCGACGGGCAACCCCTGGCCGTCTGGCGGCTCGGCAGCGTCATGGGCGACCAGGAGCGCCTCTTCAAGTGGCGCGCGGGCAACCCGGACGGGGCCACGGAGGCCCAGCTCGCCGGTCTTCGTCTGGCCTCCCAGCTGGGGGCGGCCCTGTTCCGCATCGCCCTCGCGGAGCCGGGCACCGAGGCCGAGGTCACCGTCGACGGCCGCAGGCTGCGCTACCCGGCCGAGCGGAGGGAGGAAGCCGGCGCCCACAACTGGCAGAAGGCCACCGACTTCGCCCTGATCACCGGGGCACGCGAGGACCTCGTCCCGCTGGTTCTCACCGGCCCTGCCTTCGCCCGCCCGGACGGCTCCGCCTTCAGCGCGTACCGCGAAGCCCTTCACGCCTACCTCAAGGGCACCGACCCCGAACAGGCCGCACAGCGCGCGCTGCAGCAGGCCGAGCGGGCGAAGGACTGGGGCTTCGCCATGCCGCCGGCCGTGCTGTTGTCGCAACTCGTGGAGGGCGACGAGGAGAGCTTCAACCTCGCCCTGGCCGACGCGCTCGAAGCCCACCGTGACCACTACCAGGTCGCCGACCGCGCCGACGATCCGGATGCGTCCTGCAACCTCGACGTCCTCGCCCTGGCCTGCCACGCCCGCCGCCGCGGCTGGGACATCCGCGTCGAATCCCCCTACCTTCCGCACGGTCTTCTGCGGGCCGCCGAGCCCTTCTAGGCCGTCTCGCACCCACCCTTCCCGACCACCTTCAGGAGGGGTGGGTGTCGTCGTGTCGGAGGGCGGTGCGGACTCCGGTGACGACCACGGCGATCAGGCAGAGCGCGATGACGGTTTCGGCCCACAGAGAGGCGAACCAGTCCATCACGCAGCCGATCGGGGGTGTGCCGGGGGCGTTGTTGCGGAAGGCCGAGAGCGCGAACAGGGTGGCGGCCATCCAGCCGAGGGCGGCCCAGACCAGGCCCTCCCCGCGGGTCGTCAGGTACCAGGCCCCGATGAGCACGGACGCCGCCAGCGCCCACATGACGGCCACCTGCACGTCCCTGGTCGTGAGCCGCTCGTGCGCCTTGAACTCCAGGTCGCCGAGGGTCTGCGCGGAGGTCTGGAGGCTGAGTTCGGCCACCGGGGCGGTCCCCTCCTCCTCGCCGAGGGTCCCACGCGCCGTGACGCGCACCCGCAGTGCCGGCTCTCTGGCCGCGGCGTCGACGCGTTGGACGTTGGCCTCCACGTCCACCCGGTCGGTGGCCTGGGATCCGCCCGTGTGGACGGTATCGAGCGCCTGCCGCTCGGTGAACTGCAGCCACGACCCCACGGCCACCGCCACCACGATCAGCACCGCGATGGGAGCAGGACCGGCAGGATCGAGGGCCCGGAGCAGCGTGGCTGACGTGAGTCCCAGGTGGGTGCCATGGTGACTCCGACGACGAGGTGGGAAGGGGTACGGACTCGCCCGGCCCGGCGCCGGGAGCGTCCTGGTCGCCGGTCGTGGCGACAGGACGGTGGTCGCGAGGCGGACCACGAGCGGGTGGTCAGGGAGCGATCTCGAACTCAGGCGGCTCCAGGCCCTTGAGGCATTCGGTCTTCGGCGTGGCCGGGGTCTCGAAGAACGACACGGCGATCTCTTGGGCGCACTTCGACGTGGCGAACACCACGTGCGGCTCGTAGGGGATCGTGACGACCTTGGCCTTGCTCAGCGTGCGGGCGACGTACGGGCCGTTGTCCGCCCCGGTCTGGGCGTCGAATGCACCCGACAGGGCAAGGGTGGGGATGTCGCCGCGCGTGACCTCCCGGATCGAGGGCGCGGCCGCTGGGATGTTCCAGACGTCGCAGTCCGGACGCAGAGAGGCGAGCAGCGGAGCGTGTGCCTGCACCGAGCGGGGGAACGAGGGGAACTGTTCCTGTCCGCCCTGGAGCGCCGCATCCTCGCTCTCGTACGGCGTCCACGCGCTGCAGAAGACGCCGTAGACGAGACCATGCGAAACCCTGCCCATGGCCTGGGGGCTGAGCTTGCCGCCCGCCCACTGCTGGGCGATCCGCTGCGGCTTGCCGTTGGCCAGCTCGTCGAGGGCTGCGGGCACCTGCTCTGCCACGTGGGTGGCGGAGACCAACCAGTTCACCAGGGTCCCGCCGTCCAGCACGACCTTCACCGGCTTGTCGCTGCCGGGGAGCGTGACGGTGGTGGTGACCGGCTTGGCCTCGAGGTCGCGGACGAGCTTGTCGAAGGTGGCCGGCAGGTTCGGGTAGCGCTTGTTGCACGCCGGCTGGTCCGCGCAGGCCTTGAACAGGCCGTCGAAGCCCTGCCGGGCGCTGCTCCAGGTCGACGCCTCCCCGGACGTGGAGGGCGGCAGGATGCCGTCGATCCCCACCGAACGGAGCCCCTCGGGGTGCAGGCGCATGGAGACCAGCGCCAGGTGGGTGCCATAGGAGATCCCGTACAGGTTCCACTGCTTGATCCCCAGGGTGGTGCGCAGGTCGTCGTAGTCGGCGGCGCTCTCGGTGTCGTTGTAAGCACTGAGGTCTATCCCGCGGCCCGCCAGCTTGTCGCGGCAGGTCTTTGTGGCCTCGACGTGCAGGCGTTCGGTGGACGCAGCGTCGTAGACGAGTCCGACCGCGCGTGCGTTGAACTCGTCGATGTTGGGGCAGAGGAGCTCCGGCTCGGCCGAGTACGTACCGCGCTGGGACATGAAGATCACGTCACGGTCGCGGTTCAGGCCGCCGTCGATCGCCATCTTCGCCTCGCCCACCGCGTCGTCTCCGGGTCCGCCCGCGAGCCACACGATGGGGTCGGGCTTCGGTGTGTCGGTCGCGGCGGGCACGATCGCCACACCGAGTCTGATCGTTCGACTGCTGGGTTCGGCGCGGTTCTCGGGCACGGTGAGCGTTCCACAGCGGGCCCCTTTCAGGGCCTCGATCGGTTCAGGCGTCTTCGGGCAGGGGCCCGGTTCGAAGCGGGCGTCGCCCACCGTCCGGGCGGCCGTGCCGATCGGTCCTCCGGGGCTGGGACTGGGGCCGGGGTCGGTGCGGGGCTGTGCCTGGGCGGGCGCCGCAAGCAGGCCGGTGACGAGGAGACCGGTCGCCATACCGGCCGACGGGGCCAGGCGTCGTCGCACGGTGCGCCGACGGCGGGGCGCGTGATGACGTGTCATCTGCCCTCCCGGTTACTTCGGGATGATCGTGAACGGTCCGGGCTCGAGACCGTCCACGCAACTGGTGTCGGGCGCGGTCGGGCGAGCGAAGAACGAGGCCAGCACGCTTTGCGCGCAAGGCGACTGCGGGACCACCCAGTGGCCGATTCCGGGGACCTGGACGGCAGTCGAGCCGGACAGGTTGCGGGCGACGTCCTTCGCCCAACTCGCCCCCGTCTTCACATCGAACATGCCGGAGATGACGAGCGCCGGTACGGAGCTGACCGTGGCCACCCGCTGGACGGACGCGCGGTCCGGAACGTTCCAGATCCCGCATGCCGGGTACTGGAAGGGAAGCTGCGGCACCTGGGCCAGGACCGTGTCCGGCCACCCGGGGTAGGTCTTGCGACCCGCCTTCAGCACGTCGGCTTCCGAGTACCCCGGCGCCCATTCGCTGCACACCACCGAGTTCGTCAGGCCGTGCGCGAACGCGCCGACGTTCTGCACCGAGCCGGCCGCGCGGGCCTTCGCGAAGCGCTCCGGGTTTCCGTTGGCGAGTTCCTCGAGCGCCGCCGGGAGGTCCTTGGGCCGGGGGTTGAAGGCGACGATCAGGTTCAGCAGTGCGCCTCCGTCGAGGACGACCTTGACCGGCTTTCCTCCGTTCGGCGGCGGGACGTTCAGCGTCAGCGGCTGTGCCTCCAGCTTGCGCACCTGCTCCGTCAGCGTACGGGGGAGGTCCGGGTACCGGTCCTTGCAGGCGGGCTGCGCCGCGCACGCCTCGAAGATGTTGTCGATCCCCTCGGCGGTGCTGCCCCATGTCCACGGCAGAGTCACGACCTGGGGAGGAGTGATCGAGTCGATCGCGAACGCGCGGATTCCCTCGGGGTGCAGGCGCAGGTATGTGAGGGCCAGGTTGCTCCCGTAGGAGTAGCCGTAGACGTTCCACTGGGGGATGTCCAGCGCCTTGCGCAGGTCGGCGAAATCGGCCGCGTTCTCAGTGGTGTTGTAGGCACTCAGGTCTGTGCCGTCGGCCGTCAGGCGGTCACGGCAGTCCTTCACCGCTTTCAGGAAAAGCTGTTCTGCAGCCTGTGCGTCGTAGCCCAGGCCGACGGCCTGCGCGTTGAACCGGTCAACCTCCGGGCAGGCGAGGTTCGGCTGGTTGTAGAGGTTGCCGCGCTGGGCCATGATGATCAGCTCGCGGTCCTTGTTCAGGCCGGAGTCGACGAGGAACGGGATGTCGTCGAACGTGTCGGCACCGGGGCCGCCGGCCATGAACACCACAGGGTCCTGTGCGGGCTTCGCGGGGGTGACAGCCGGAATGACGGCCACGGCCAGCTTGATGGTCCGGCCGCCGGGGCGGGATCGGTTCTCGGGGACCTCGAGGAAACCGCACCGTGCGTCGGCCAGCGCTTCGATGGGCTCGGGCGGCCTCGGACAGGAGCCGGGCACGAACCGGGACGAGCCTGCCGGGCTGGGCTGCCCGGTGGGCTCGGCGGGTGCTGACGCGGTGGGCTCGGCAGGTGCTGACGCGGCGCTGCCGGGCGTGGGGCCGAATGCCGCCAGACAGACCAGAGCCGCCCCGGCAGTCGCCGCGGGGATGCTGTGCTTGGGCATGTGATCTCGTTCCTCTGCCGACATCGGCGGCGGCCCTGCCGGGCCGGGCCGCAGCGGTTGGGGCGGAACGCGCATTTCGACGCTACCGGGTGGGGCGTACGGCCGCCACGCGGAGCAGTCGCAACATGTGTCCCGGCCAAGCACCGCGCGTACGGTGGCCGCCTCCCGCACCTTGTGCGCGCCTTCGTACCACCCGGTAGCGTTGAATGTGCATGCGTTTGCGTTCCGCTCGCACCGCCACGGCATCGCCCGGAGGGCAGCCGTCGATCGGCAGGAACGGGATCGGTTGCGCGGCGGCGCCTCGCTGCGAGAGCCGCTACCAGGAGTTCGAGCGCACCCCGGATGAGCAGGTGCGCAAGCTGGAGGCCCGGCCGCTGACGCTGAACGTTCGGCCGCCGCAGGGAGATCGCCCCCTGGGCCAACCTCGTTCCACGTACAGAAGGAAGGTGGTGTCCGTGCATCGGATGGCGTCGTTGTGCGCCGCCGGGGGCGCCACGATCGTGCTGGTACCAAATGACACGAAGGCGGTGCACGGCCTCAGGCACCCGGGATGTGAGGGACGTTGCCGTAGTAGGCGCCCGGTCCGTGCTTACGGGTGAAGTGCCGTTCCAGCAGATGCCTCGGCGGTTCGGAGGCACCCCCGAGGCGCGACCCCAGCGCCAGCGTGTGCAGGGCCATCTGCGCCACGGCCTCGCAGACGATGGCATTCTCCAGCGCCGCCTTCGCGGTGGCACCCCAGGTGAAGGGGCCGTGTCGTGAGACGAGCGCGCCGGGGACCTCGTCGGCCCGACGGGGATCGCCGTCGAGCCGGGCAACGATCACCTGTCCGGTGTTGTACTCGTAGTCCCGCGCGCACTGCTCGGCGGTGAGGTCCTCCGTCACGGGGACGGACCCGTTGAAGGTGTCGGCGTGTGTCGTGCCGAGCACGGGGATCGGGCGGCGCGCCTGGGCGAAGGCGACGGCGTGCGCCGAGTGCGTGTGGGTGACGCCGCCGATGGACGGGAAGGCCCGGTAGAGGCACCGATGGGTTTCGGTGTCGGTGGACGGCCTGAGGTGTCCGTCGACCACCCGCCCGTCCTCCAGTGCCACCACCACCAGGTCCTCCTCGGTGAGGTCGGTGTAGGAGACCCCAGACGGCTTGATGACGAAGACGCCGGCGTCTCGGTCCACTCCGCTGACGTTTCCCCAGGTGAGGGTGGCCAGACCGGCCTCCGGGATACGCAGGTTGGCCGCGAGTACCTCGCGACGGAGGTCCTTGAGGAGGGTCTCGCTCACTACGCTCTCACCGTCTCTCGACATGCGCGGCGGCTTCTCCGGTACCGGCGTCCGGCAGGCCCCGCGGTCGCACATGAGTGGGCTGGACTGGTCGGGGGCCGCACCGGGCATCGCGGCTGAGCCACCCCAGCGGCCCCGTTGGAATTGTGAGCGCTAACACCCAGCAACCTCAAGAGGTACGAGAAGATTCTTGCCCACAACATGCGGTCACCGTTGCATAATGTGAACGCCAACATCGATATCTGGTCGACAATCTCCCGGTCGGTCCGAGATGTGTGCGGGCCGCGGCTGGTTCGGTACCTTGAGGGAAGGCCGCTCGATGAGGAAAGGAAGAGAGTTGACCCAGCTCCCAGACGTCTCGCGAGCGCCCACGATGACGGACGTCGCACGCGTCGCCGGCGTGTCCCATCAGACCGTTTCACGGGTGCTCAGCGACCACCCGAACGTCAGCGCCAAGACCCGGGCCGCGGTGACACAGGTCATCGAGCAGCTGGGGTACCGCCGTAACTCGGCAGCCCGGGCTCTGGCCACTCGCCGGACCCACACACTGGGCGTCATCGCGGTGAACACCACTCTGCACGGGCCTGCCAGCACCGTCGCGGGAGTGCAGGAGGCGGCTCGGGACCGCGGCTATCTGACGTCCGCCGTCACGCTTCGGACCGCCACGCAGACAGCCCTCGCCGAAGCCATGCAGCACCTCGCCGGGTGGGGCGTTGAGGGGATCGTGGCCGTCACTCCCCAACGCGCCGCGGTGAGGGCCCTGGCGGCATTGGAAGCACCGTGCCCGGTGGTCACCGTGGAAGGCGGCCACACCCTTGATCTGCCAGGGGTGTCGCTGGACCAGAGCCTCGGCGCTCGCATGATCACGGAACATCTTCTCGCGTCGGGCCACGCCACCGTGTGGCATGTCGCAGGCCCTCCCGACTGGCTCGAGAGCGAGGCCCGCACGCAAGGGTGGGAGGACGCGCTGCGAGAGGCCGGCGCCGAGGTGCCACCCCTGCTGCGCGGCGACTGGAGTCCACTGTCGGGATACCAGGCCGGCCAGCAGCTCGCGGGTCGGGCCCGGGCGTCACGAGGGCGGGGAGCGGGCCTCACCGCGGTGTTCGTCGCCAACGACCAGATGGCCCTCGGTGTCCTGCGGGCCCTGCGGGAAGCAGGCCTGCGCACGCCGGAGGACGTGGCGGTCGCCGGCTTCGACGACATCCCCGAGGCGGAGTTCTTCCCACCCCCACTGACGACGATCCGTCAGGACTTCGCCTCGATCGGCCGCGACAGCATCGGGCTGCTCCTGGACCACATCGAAGGCCGTACCGACGAGTCGAAGCACCTGGTGGTGGCGCCCGAACTCATCGTGCGCGCCAGTACGGCCCGCAGGAGCGCTCCCGCCAGCGGATGACCCCCGACGCATGACCCCCACCGCATGACCCCCACCGCCGCCCGGGGGGTGTCTCAGGCGGTGGCCGTGGTGAAACTGTGGATCGTGGTGGACCGGTACAGCTCACCCGGACGCAGGACGACCGGCGGGTAGTCGGGGCGGTTCGGGGAGTCCGGGAAGTGCTGGGTTTCCAGCGCGACCCCCGCGTAGGCGTGGTACGGCCTGCCTCCCTTGCCCGCGATGTCACCGGTCAGGCCTTGGGCGGTGTAGACCTGGATGCCCGGTTCCGTGGTACTCACCTCCATGCGGCGGCCGGATGCGGGGGCGTACAACACAGCGGCCTTCCGAGGACTGGCTCGCCGGGCGCCGTCGAGGACCCAGTTGTGGTCGAAGCCGCCGCCTGCGAGCCCCAACTGCGCATCCGGGCGGGTCAGGACGTCGGAGAGCCGCCGGGGCCGGCGTAGGTCGAACGGCGTGCCGCTGACCGGGCGGTGAGGGCCGTCGGGGATCAGGGCGGCGTCGACGGGGGTGTAGGAGGGGGCCTCTACCTGGAGGTGGTGGGCCAGGACGTCGCCGCGCCCCTCTCCCTCGAGGTTCCAGTAGGTGTGGTTGGTGAGGTTGACGATCGTCGGCGCGTCGGTGACCGCCTGGTACGACAGGGTCAGGTTGTCGTCCCGGTCCAGGGTGTAGGTGACGCGGACGTGCAGGGCACCGGGGAACCCCTGGTCGCCGTGCGGGCTGTGCAGGAACAGGCGCACACCGGTGCGGTGCGCGGTGTGGAAGGGTTCACACCGCCACACGCGCTGGTCGAACCCGTCGGGACCGCCGTGCAGCGTGTGCCCGTTCTCCTGGGTGGCGAGCCGGTGGGTGACGCCGTCGACGACGAGCCGCCCGCGCGAGATGCGGTTGGCGTACCGGCCCACCGTCGCGCCGAAGTAGCGTGCGGAGCCCTCGAAGGCGGCGGGGTCGCGGCCGGCGAGCACCACATCGGCGGTGTGGCCCCAGCGGTCCGGCAGGGTCAGGGAATGGAGGCGGGCGCCGCGCGTGTGCACCTCCGCGCAGGCCCGGCCGCGGAATCCGAACCGCCACCTCTCCCCCGTTCCCTCGTCGGCAAGGCGCAGGGGCCGGCCCGTCCGCGGACAGGCGGCGCTCTGCCCGGGCTCAGCGGCGCCCACAGATTCGTATGTGTGTTCCATGGTGGCGCTCCCTGGAAGTCGGTCCGTCGGAGGGCGTGCCGGGAAGCACGATGTGATCGCGGCACGTGAACGCGGTGGCACGGGCTGATGGGCAGCGGAGCCGTGAGTCAGTCGGCGGCGGGGCGGCGTCCGCTCATCAGACGTTGCAGCACGATGAACACGAGCAGCAGGGCGCCGATGACGATCCGGGTCCACCAGGAGCTGAGCGTGCCCTGGAAGTTGACGACCGTCTGGATCATGCCCAGGACGAGCACGCCGAGTGCGGTGCCCAGGACGAAGCCGGAGCCTCCGGTCAGCAGCGTGCCGCCGATCACGGTGGCGGCGATCGCGTCGAGTTCCATGCCCATGGCGTGGAGGGCGTAGCCGGAGAGCATGTAGAAGGTCAGCAGCAGGCCGCCGAGCGCGGAGCACAGGCCGCTGACGGCGTATACGGCGATCTTGGTGGAGCCCACCGGAAGACCCATCAGGCGTGCGGAGGACTCACTGCCGCCCAGCGCGTACACGTTGCGGCCGAAGCGCGTGTGGTGCAGCACGACGAAGGCGATCACCAGCACGGCCAGGGCGATGACCACCGGGATCGAGACGAACAGTCCCCCCGGGCCGTACAGCCGGGTCTGCGCGATTGCCGCCGTGGCGGGGTCGCTGATCGTGATGGATTCGGTGCTGATCGTGTAGCAGAGCCCGCGGGCCAGGAACATGCCGGCCAGCGTGACGATGAACGGCTGGATCTCGAAGGTGTGGATGATCCAGCCCATGAGCGTCCCGCTCGCGGCGCCGACCAGCAGGACCAGGGGAATGACGGTGGCCAGGGGCCAGCCGTGCGACTCGACCAGCCAGGCCGTGAGCATGGTCGACAGGGCCACCATGGAGCCGACGGACAGGTCGATGCCGCCGGTGAGGATGACGAAGGTCGCCCCTACCGCGACGACCAGAAGGAATCCGTTGTCGATCAGCAGGTTCAGCACGACTTGCGCGGAGAGGAAGCCCTCGTAGCGCACCGATCCGACGCTGAACATGACGACCAGCAGGACGGCCGTGACGATCAGGGGGATACGGGTGCGGGTGCGCGGGGACACGGTCGCGAAGGGGCGGGTGAGTTGCGCGGCGGCGCTCGCGATGCCGGTACTCATGCGCGTACCTCCTGCTGCTGCGGGGCGGCGCCCGCCGTGGTCCGGGATCGGGGAGTGGTTGTCCTGCGGCGGCGCAGGACCTTGGCCCGGAAGACCGGGGACTGCACGAGGCAGACGACGATGACGACGAAGGCCTTGAAGACGAGGGTGGTCTCGGGTGGGACGCCGAGGGTGTAGACGGTGGTGGACAGGGTCTGGATGATCAGGGCGCCGAGGACGGTGCCGCCGAGGGAGAAGCGTCCTCCGGTCAGGGCGGTGCCGCCGACGACGACGGCGAGAATCGCGTCGAGTTCGATCCACAGGCCCGCGTTGTTGCCGTCGGCGCTGGACACGTTGGAACTGATCATCAGACCGGCGACGGCGGCGCACAGCGCGCTGAAGACGTAGACCAGGGCGAGCAGACCGCCGGCGCGGATGCCGACCAGGCGGCTGGCGGCGGGGTTGCCGCCCACGGACTCGATCAGCATGCCGAGGGCGCTGCTACGGGTGAGGAAGGCGGTGAGCGCGACGAGGGCGGTTGCCAGGAGGACGGCGAACGGGAAGGTCAGCCAGTAGCCGCCTCCGATCATCTTGTAGGGGGCGCTGGTCACCGTGATGATCTGGCCGTCGGTGATCAGCTGGGCGACGCCGCGGCCCGCGACCATGAGGATCAAGGTGGCCACGATGGGCTGCACCCCCAGCCCGGACACCAGGAAGCCGTTGGCGAGGCCCAGCACGAGGGCGACGCCGAGCGCGAGGGCTACGGCCGTGAGCATGGTGGCGACGCTGCCGGGACGCGGGGCGGTGGAGATGTGCCCGCAGGCGACGGCGCCGGCGATGGCGACGGTGGAACCCACCGAGAGATCGATGCCACGGGTGGCGATGACCAGGGTCATGCCGAGCGCCACCAGGGTGAGGGGCGCGCCGAACTGGAGGATGTCGATGAGGCTGCCGTAGAGGTGGCCGTCGCGTACGCGCACGGAGAAGAAGTCGTGGTGGAACGCGAGGTTGCCGAGGAGCAGGGCGAGGAGGATTAGTGTCGGCCACAGCAGGCGGTGGCCGGCCAGTCGTCTCCCGATTCCGCCGACCGCCTTGGACTTGGCAGGCTGGGGGGTCATGAGTCCGCTCCGGTGGCGATGGTCGTGAGTATGCGTGCGGGCGTGACGCTGTCGTCGTTGGTGAGGGTGGCCACCATGCGGTGATCGCGGAGCACGGCGATGTGGTGGCTCAGGCGCAGGACCTCTTCGAGTTCCGCCGAGATGAACAGCACGGCGGTGCCTTCGCTCGCCAGGCGGGCCACGAGTTTCTGGATCTCCGCCTTGGCCCCGATGTCGATGCCCCGGGTGGGTTCGTCGAGGATCAGGAGCCGGGGTGCGGTCAGCAGCCAACGCGCGAGGAGGACCTTCTGCTGGTTGCCTCCGCTGAGGTGGCGTACCTGCGCTTCGGGGTCGGCGGGGCGGATGTTCAGGGCTTCGATCCAATGGCGTGCCAGTTCGTCCTGTTTCGCACGGGCCAGCGGCCTGGTCCAGCCGCGGGCGGCCTGCAGAGCGAGGATGATGTTCTCGCGGACCGTGAGCTCGCCCACCAGGCCCTCGGACTTGCGGTTCTCGGAGCAGAACGCGATGCCGCGGGCGATGGCGTGGCGGGGGGTGCGCAGGAGTACCTTCTTGCCCTCGATGCTCACTTCTCCGGCGTCCGCGCTGTCCGCGCCGAACAGGAGACGCGCGACCTCGGTGCGGCCCGAGCCCAGGAGGCCGGCCAGTCCGATGACCTCGCCGGCATGGATGGCGAGGTCGTACGGTTCGATCGAGCCCGTGCGGGTCAGTTGTCGTGCCTGGAGGAACGGCTCACTGGTCGCCCGTTCGGCCGCTTCCTCGCGGGCACGGTCGGACAGCTGGTCGAGGGTGGCCAGTTCCCCGCCGATCATGCGCTGGACCAGCGTGACCGGAGTGAGTTCGCCGATGGGGTACTCGCCTTCCAGGTGGCCGTTGCGCAGGATGGTCACGCGGTCGCAGAGATCGAACACCTGGTCGAGGAAGTGTGTGACGAACAGGATGGCCACACCGCGGTCCCGCAGGCGCCGCACCAGGGTGAAGAGCTGGGCGACCTCCTCGCGATCCAGGCTGGACGTGGGTTCGTCCAGCACGAGCACCTTCGCCGAGACGTCCACCGCCCGGACGATGGCGACCAGCTGCTGCACCGCCAGGGAGTGCGAACCGAGCAGACTGGTGACGTCCGGGTCGAGGTCCAGTTCCGTCAGCAGCTCTGCCGCCCGCCGCCGCATGGCGGACCAGTGGATGAGACCGAACCGGCGCGGTTCGCGCCCGATGAGGATGTTCTCGGCGACCGAGATGTTCGGGCAGAGGTTGACCTCCTGGTAGACGGTGCTGATTCCGGCCTGCTGCGCCTGGAGGGGGTCTGCGAACGCGTGAGGCCGGCCGTCGACGAGGATGGTGCCGCCGTCGGCGGGGTGGACGCCGGTGAGTACCTTGATCAAGGTGGACTTCCCGGCACCGTTCTCGCCCATCAGGGCGTGCACCTCACCGGGGAAGAGCCGCAGGGCGACTCCGTCGAGGGCGAGCACGCCCGGGAACTGCTTGCGGATGTCCTGGGCTTCCAGGACCGGCCGCGGGCCGCCGGAGTCCGTGGCCCGCGGGGTGGACGGGGATGCCATCCGCCCTCCTCTCATGGGTGGGGTGGTGGAGCGGGCTCCGGACGGTGAAGGAGGCACCGAGGCCGCGCCTCCTCCGGCACCGGAACGAGCTGCGTCAGTAGTTCCGGGACGGCAGCGCGGCCGCGGCCTTGTCCTGCGGGAAGACACCCTCCTGGGTCTCGACACGGGTCGGCACGCTCTCCCCGGCAGCGACCTTCCTGGTCAGCTCCATCAGCTGGTCACCGAGCAGCGGGTTGCACTCCACCACGACGTTGATCTTGCCCTCGGTCATCGCGACGAAGGCGTCCTTGATTCCGTCCACCGAGATCACTTTGATGTCCGTCCCGGGCTTCTTGCCGGACTCCTCGATGGCCTGGATGGCGCCGAGGGCCATGTCGTCGTTGTGCGCGTAGAGGACGTCGATGTCCTTCTGGGACTTCAGGAACGCCTGCATGACTTCCTTGCCCTTGGCGCGGGTGAAGTCGCCCGACTGCGAGGCGACGATCTTGAACTTGCCGTCGGTGCGGATGACGTCGGCGAAACCGGACTTGCGGTCGTTGGCGGGTGCGGAGCCCGTGGTGCCCTGGAGCTCGACGATGTTGACCGGGCCCTGCTCGTTCGCGTATGCGCCGGTCAGCCACTCGCCCGCGGACTTGCCCTCCCTGACGAAGTCCGAGCCCAGGAAGGTCTTGTAGAGGGAGGTGTCCTTGGTGTCCACGGCGCGGTCGGTGAGGATGACCGGGATGCCTGCGTCCTTGGCCTCCTTCAACACCGTGTCCCACCCGGACTCCACGACCGGCGAGAAGGCGATGACGTCGACCTTCTGCTGGATGAAGTTGCGGATCGCCTTGATCTGGTTCTCCTGCTTCTGCTGCGCGTCGGAGAACTTGAGGGTGATCCCGGCCTTCTTCGCCGCCTCCTGGACGGACTTGGTGTTGGCGGTACGCCAGCCGCTCTCGGCGCCGACCTGGGCGAAGCCGAGCGTGATCGTGCCGTCGGCGCCCTTCTTGGCTCCCGAGGAGGAGTCGGAGGCGGGACCCGCGGTCGAGCAGGCGGTCAACGCCGAGGAGGCGAGGAGGGCGACGGTAAGGACGAGGGCTGCTCTTCGAGCCATGTCGAGTGTCCTTTCAGGGTGTACGGAAGAAGCGCCGCACGGCCGGGGCCCGGCTTGACCCACGAGGAACCCCGGTGCGCTGTCGCATTGTGAGCGCTAACAAGCAGGGTTCTCAACCCCCTTGCGCACGTTACCTGTCCGTTACCGCGTCAGGTGCGGCAACGAGGTGGGCCCCTCTTTCGCGACGTCATCGACCACTGCCCCGCCCCCGGATGAAGCACCAACCCGCGCCGCATCGACGGCAGATCCCCTCGGGCGTCCGACGTACCAGCGGACGCTGCGCCGACGACGCTCACATACGACCCGCCCAGACCTCTTGCCTATCGATATTGTGAGCGCTCACACTTTGAGGAACACCCCGGTCGACCGCCAGGATCACAGGCGGCGATTGCGCCGGCCTGGCCGCCTGCCGTCCGACGGCTCCTTCGAAAGGCACTCTGTTGACGCCACCCCCTCCCTTCGCGCCCACCCCGTATTCCGAGGAATCGGAGCAGTACACGGTCGGCGTCGACTTCGGCACGCTGTCGGGCCGCGCCGTGGTGGTGCGGGTTCGCGACGGTCAGGAGCTGGCCGCGGCGGTCCACGCCTACCGGCACGGCGTCATCGACCGGCAGCTGCCGCACGGCGGTGCGCAACTGCCTCCGGACTGGGCCCTTCAACACCCCCAGGACTGGCGGGACGTACTGCGTCGCGCCGTCCCGGAGGCCGTGGCGGCGGCCGGGGTCGACCCTGCCGCGGTGATCGGCATCGCCACCGACTTCACCGCGTGCACCGTCCTGCCCACGCTGGCCGACGGGACTCCCCTCGCCGAGACGGAGCTCGCCGGACGGCCGCACGCGTGGCCCAAGCTGTGGAAGCACCACGCCGCCCAGTCACATGCCGACCGCATCAACGAACTCGCCCACGCCCGCGGGGAGAAGTGGATGGCCCGCTACGGCGGCCGGATCTCCGCCGAATGGCAGTTCGCGAAGGCCCTGCAGGTCCTGGAGGAGGATCCTCTCGTCTACGAAACCTGCGCGCGGTGGATCGAGGCGGCCGACTGGATCGTGTGGCAGCTCACCGGAACCGAGTCCCGCAACGCCTGCACCGCCGGATACAAGGGCATCCACCAGGACGGGGCCTACCCAAGCGAGGAGTACCTGGCCGCGCTGAACCCCCGGTTCGCCGACTTCGCACGCACCCGCCTCGCATTCCCCCTCTCCGCGCTGGGCTCCCGGGTGGGCTCGCTCAGTTCCGAGGCAGCAGCTTGGACGGGGCTGCGCCCCGGCATCGCCGTGGCCGCGGGCAACGTCGACGCCCATGTCACCGCGGCGGCGGCCCAGGCCGTCGAGGACGGTCAACTGCTCGCCATCATGGGCACCTCCACCTGCCACGTCGTGAACGCTCCCCACCTCGCCGATGTCCCCGGCATCTGCGGTGTCGTCCACGGCGGGATCGTCGAGGGAACCTACGGCTACGAGGCCGGCCAGAGCGCGGTCGGCGACATCTTCGCCTGGGTACTGGACCAAGGACTCCCGCCGGACTACCTCGCCGAGGCCGCCGACCGCGGCGAGGATCTGCACACCCTGCTGACCCGGAAGGCCGCCGGCCGGCCGGTCGGCGGCCACGGACTGGTCGCCCTCGACTGGCTGAACGGCAACCGATCGGTCCTCGTCGACCACCACCTCTCCGGAGTCATCGTGGGTCTCACCCTCGCGACCCGCCCCGAGGACGTCTACCGCGCGCTGCTCGAAGCCACCGCGTTCGGCACCCGCGTCATCGTGGAGGCCCTGGAGACGGGCGGCGTACCGGTGCACGAGTTCATCGTCGCCGGCGGACTCGCCAAGAACGAACTGCTGATGCAGATCTACTCCGACGTGCTGCGCCGCCCCGTCTCCCTGGCCGCGTCCGACCAAGGCCCCGCCCTCGGGTCGGCCATCCACGCCGCCGTGGCCGCCGGCGCGCACACCGACGTGCGAACGGCCACCGCCGCCATGGGCCGCCGACTGCCTGCCGTGTACACGCCCGACGCCTCCCGGGCCGACGCCTACGACGCCCTCTTCGCCGAGTACCGGCTCCTGCACGACCACTTCGCCGCCGGTGGCCTGCTGCACCGCCTGAGGAACATCCGCGACACGACCCACACCGCGGGCTGACCCCGCCCGCTGTTCGTCACCACCTCCCACCCGCCAGCCGCCCTCACCACCGTTGGGGGACGTCACCTTCAGGAGTCCATGTGCCCAGCCGAACATCCCCCGCCCAGGACATCTGGTTCCTCACCGGCAGCCAGGGCCTGTACGGGGAGGAGACGCTGAAGCAGGTCGCCGACCAGTCGCGGCAGATCGCCGCCGCACTGGCCGACGCCTCCGGCATTCCCGCGCGCGTGGCGTGGAAGCCGGTACTGACGGACGCCGACTCCATCCGCCGGATATGCCTCGACGCGAACGCCGACGACCGGTGCATCGGGCTCATCGCCTGGATGCACACCTTCTCGCCGGCCAAGATGTGGATCGCCGGACTGAACGCGCTGCGCAAACCGTTGCTGCACCTCCACACCCAGTCGAACGTGGCCCTGCCCTGGGCCACCATCGACATGGACTTCATGAACCTCAACCAAGCCGCTCACGGTGACCGCGAGTTCGGGCACATCCAGGCCCGTCTCGGCGTACCCCGCAAGACCGTGGCGGGCCACGTCACCGATCCGGTGACGACCGCACGCGTCGCGACCTGGGCGCGGGCGGCCGCCGCACGAGCCGAACTGGCCACCCTCAAGGTCGCCCGCTTCGGCGACAACATGCGCGACGTGGCCGTCACCGAGGGCGACAAGGTCGAGGCCCAGCTGCGCTTCGGCGTCTCCGTCAACACCTACAGCGTCAACGACCTGGTGGAGGTCGTCGACAGCGCGGACGAGACCGAGGTGGCTTCCCTCGTCAAGGAGTACGAGGACCAGTACCACCTGGCGCCGGAACTGCGACCGGGAGGCGAACGGCACGACTCGCTGCGTTACGCGGCCCGCATCGAGGCCGGCCTGCGCACCTTCCTCGAAGCGGGCGGCTTCCAAGCCTTCACCACCAACTTCGAGGACCTGGGCGGACTGCGGCAGCTGCCCGGCCTCGCGGTCCAGCGGCTCATGGCCCGGGGGTACGGCTTCGGAGGAGAGGGCGACTGGAAGACCGCCGTCCTGCTGCGCGCCCTCAAGGTGGCCGCCGCCGGCCTCCCGGGCGGCACCTCCTTCATGGAGGACTACACCTACGACCTGACACCCGGCAACGAGCTCATCCTCGGCGCGCACATGCTGGAAGTCTGCCCCACCATCGCGGCCGCCAGGCCCAGCTGCGAGATCCATCCCCTGGGCATCGGCGGGCGGGAAGACCCGGTGCGCCTGGTGTTCGACGCGGCCCCCGGCCCGGCCGTGGTGGCCGGGATCGCCGACCTCGGCGATCGCTTCCGCCTGATCGCCAACGACATCGACGTGGTGGCACCCCCTCACCCGCTGCCCGCCCTGCCCGTTGCCCGCGCGGTCTGGCGGCCCCACCCCGACCTGCGGACGTCCACCGAATCCTGGCTGACGGCCGGAGGACCGCACCACACCGTCCTCAGCACCGCCCTCACGTCCGACCACCTCGACGACCTGGCGGAAATGCTCCGCCTGGAACTCGCACTCATCGACGAGACCACCACCCCGAGGCAGTTCCGGCGCGACCTCCGCTGGAATCAGGCGTACCACCGGCTGGCACTGGGACTGTGAATCAGTGGTGACCGGAGCGGCCCGCCGCGGTGATCCGAACAGACCCTTGACGACACTCTTGTGAGCGTTAACACTCAGGTATCGCCAGGCCGGAGCCGCTGCAAACCCGGACTCAGCACAGCACGACGAAACGACTCCCGGCCGGCCCCGCTCGACCGCTTCCGGTTCTCCCGGCCGGGTCGCACTGTGCCGGTCGCGGAACATCACTGGAGGAACTGTGCGGAAGCTTTCAGCCAGCCTTGTCACCCTGGGCTTGACGCTGTCGCTGGCAGCCTGCGGCCAGAGCGCCAACGGAGCAGGCGACGGCGGGGCCGGCGGGGATGCCGAAGGCGGCCTCATCGGCATCTCGATGCCGACCAAGTCGTCGGAGCGCTGGATCAACGACGGCGACAACATGGTCAAGGAGTTCCAGGCCAAGGGTTACAAGACCGATCTCCAGTACGGCGACAACGTCGTGGAGAACCAGGTCTCCCAGGTGGAGAACATGATCACCAAGGGGGCCAAGCTGCTGGTGATCGCCGCCATCGACGGTTCCTCACTCACCAACGTGCTGCAGAAGGCCGCCGACGCCCACATCCCCGTCATCTCCTACGACCGGCTGATCCGCGGCACCGGGAACGTCGACTACTACGCGACCTTCGACAACCACAAGGTCGGCGTCCTCCAGGGCAGTTACATCGTCGACAAGCTCGGCGTCAAGGACGGCAAGGGCCCCTTCAACATCGAGCTGTTCGCCGGCTCACCGGACGACAACAACGCCACGTTCTTCTACAACGGCGCGATGAGCGTCCTCAAGCCGTACATCGAGGACAAGAAGCTGGTCGTGCAGAGCGGCCAGACCTCCCTCAACCAGATAGCCACACTGCGCTGGGACGGCGGTCTCGCCCAGTCCCGGATGGACAACCTGCTGAGCAAGTCGTACACCGCCGCCCGCGTCGACGCCGTGCTCTCGCCGTACGACGGCATCTCGATCGGCATCATCTCCTCACTCAAGGGCGTCGGCTACGGCGCCGGCCGGCCACTGCCCGTCGTCACGGGCCAGGACGGCGAGCTGGCCTCGGTTAAGTCGATCATCGCGGGCGAGCAGACCCAGACCGTCTACAAGGACACCCGCCAACTGGCCAAGGCCGCAGTCCAGATGGGCGACGCACTGCTGACCGGCGGCAAGCCCGAGGTCAACGACACCGGTCAGTACGACAACGGCGTCAAGATCGTACCGGCGCAGCTGCTCCAGCCGGTCAGCGTCGACAAGGAGAACTACCAGACGGTCCTGGTGGACAGCGGCCAGTACACCGCGGACCAGCTCAAGTAGCCCACGGGGCCGGACCGACGGGTCCGGCGACGCCGAACCGGCGGTGCGGCGCCCGGGAGACCGCCCGGCACCGCACCGCCCCGACGATACGGATGCACCACCATGGCCCGACCCGTTCTCGAGATGCGGTCGATCAGCAAGACGTTTCCCGGTGTCAAGGCTCTCTCCGAGGTCAACCTGACCGTCGCCGCGGGTGAGGTGCACGCCGTCTGCGGTGAGAACGGCGCCGGCAAGTCCACCCTGATGAAGGTACTCAGCGGGGTCCACCCCCATGGCGGCTACCAGGGCGAGATCTACTTCGAGGGCGATCACTGCCGGTTCCGGGACATCCGGGCCAGCGAGCAGCGCGGCATCGTGATCATCCACCAGGAACTCGCGCTGGTGCCCTACCTGTCCATCGCCGAGAACATCTTCCTCGGCAACGAACACGCCACCCGGGGCGTCATCAGCTGGCACCGGACGCTGACCCACGCCGCCGCGCTGATGCGGCAGGTCGGACTCGACGAGAGCCCCCACACCAGGATCGCCGATCTCGGCGTGGGCAAACAGCAGTTGGTCGAGATCGCCAAGGCGCTCGCCAAGAAGGTCAAGCTGCTCATCCTGGACGAGCCGACGGCCGCCCTGAACGACGAGGACAGCCGCAAGCTGCTCGACCTGATCCTCGAACTCAAAGCCCGGGGCATTTCCTGCATCCTCATCTCGCACAAGCTGAACGAGATCGCCCGGGTCGCCGACGCCGTCACCATCCTGCGCGACGGGCGGACCATCGAGACCCTCGCGATCGGTCCCGAGGGCATTTCCGAGGAGCGGATCATCCGGGGCATGGTCGGCCGCGACCTGGAACGCCGCTACCCCGAGCGGCGGCCCTGTTCGGCACCAGGGGCGGAGATCGGCGCGGTCGCCTTCGAGATCGAGGACTGGAGCGTCCAACACCCGATCGACCACCGGCGCAAGGTGGTCGACGGCGTCTCGCTCAACGTCCGCCGAGGCGAGATCGTCGGCATCGCCGGCCTCATGGGCGCCGGCCGCACCGAACTGGCCATGAGCGTCTTCGGCCGCTCGTACGGACGGTGGACCGGCGGCCAGGTGCGGCTGCACGGCCGGGAGATCCGTACCCGGACGGTGCCGGAGGCGATCGGGCACGGCATCGCGTACGTGACCGAGGACCGCAAGCAGTTGGGCCTCAACCTCAACGACGACATCAGCCGGAACATCTCGCTGAGCGCCCTCGGCAGGGTCGCCCGGCGGGGCTGGGTCGACCGGCACGAGGAGGCCCGGACCGCCGAATCGTTTCGCCGGACCTTGAACATCAAGGCCCCCTCGGTGTTCGCGAAGACCGGCAAGCTCAGCGGCGGCAATCAGCAGAAGGTCGTGCTCAGCAAGTGGATCTTCGCCGAGCCGGAGGTGCTGATCCTCGACGAACCCACCCGGGGCATCGACGTCGGCGCCAAGGCGGAGATCTACACCGTCATCGCCGACCTCGCCGCCCAGGGCAAGACGGTCCTCGTCATCTCCTCCGAACTCCCCGAACTCGTGGGCCTGTGCGACCGGATCTACACCATGGCCGAAGGCCGGATCACCGGTGAGGTGCCCCGCGCGGAAGCCACCCAGGAATCCCTCATGCGCCTCATGACCACGAGCGCGGCATACCCCGACAAGCAGGTGTGAGGCATGGCCCAGACCAAGACCACCCCAGACACCACGCCCCGCACACCGCAGACCGGCCGACGTGCGTCGGCCGGTGCCGTCCTGGCCCGAGCGCTGCGCGGCAACCTGCGCCAGTACGGGATGCTGCTCGCGCTGGCGCTGATCGTGCTGCTTTTCCAGTTCTGGACGGACGGCATCCTGCTCCAGCCGCTCAACATCACCAATCTGATCCAGCAGAACGGTTACATCCTCATCCTGGCCATCGGCATGATGATCGTCATCATCGCCGGACACATCGACCTGTCGGTCGGGTCGCTCGCCGCCTTCGTCGGGGCGGCCGCGGCCGTGATGATGGTCGTGCACAAGGTTCCGTGGCCCGTGGCGCTGGTGGCCGCGCTGCTGATCGGGGCTCTCGCCGGTGCCTGGCAGGGGTTCTGGATCGCCTATCTCGGGATCCCCTCGTTCATCGTCACGCTGGCCGGCATGCTGCTGTTCCGCGGTGGGACCCAGATCCTCCTGCAGGGCCAGTCGGTGGCGCCGTTCCCCAAGGGCTTCCAGAACATCAGCAGCGGCTTCCTCCCCGCGGTCGGCCCCCACACCGACTACCACAACCTCACCCTGCTGCTGGGCTTCGTGGTGCTGGCCGTCGCGATCCTGCAGGAGGTGCGCGCACGGCGGCGGGCCGCCGCGTATGGGCTGGAACCGCTCCCGGCCGGGCTGTTCCTGGTGAAGCTCGGCGCGATCACCGCGGCCGTGGTGGCCTTCACGCTGCTGCTGGCCAGCTACCACGGGGTGCCGATCGTCCTGCTGATCCTCGGCGTCCTGCTGGTCGGCTTCGGATACGTGATGCGCAACTCGATCCTCGGCCGGCACACCTACGCCATCGGCGGCAACGAGGCGGCGGCGCGGCTGTCCGGGGTGAAGAGCAAGCGGGTCGTCTTCCTCGCCTTCGTGAACATGGGCGTCCTCGCGGCCCTGGCCGGGCTGGTCTTCGCCGCGCGGCTCAACGCCGGTACGCCGCAGGCCGGCATCAACTTCGAGTTGGAGGCGATCGCCGCCGCCTTCATCGGCGGCGCCTCCGCGAGCGGCGGTGTGGGAACCGTCCTCGGTGCGCTCATCGGCGGTCTGGTGCTGGGCGTGCTGAACAACGGCATGTCGCTGGTCGGCGTGGGTACCGACTACCAGCAGGTGATCAAGGGCCTGGTACTGCTGGCGGCCGTCGGCTTCGACGTCTACAACAAGCGCAAGGCGGGAGCCTGAGCTCGCCCCTCCTCGGCTGGGCGGCGCCGCCCGTACGAGGAGGGGTGCGGAGGCGGCAGCAACCGACGGACGAAGGATCCCTCTGCACGGGCCACGCCAGAACCGACGGCCGCGCGCCGCGTGGGCCGCGTTCACCTCGGTCGGCATTCCCGCCCTCCGGCTTCCTCGTCATCGCCCGGTGGAAACCGACGGCAACCTTTTCGCGTCCTGCGGCGACCAGGCAGTGCACCTCGACTCGAATCTTCGAACGGACGGACATGCAGACTGCACGGCAGGCCGCGCGGCAGCGCAGGCGTAGACACAGGCTGATGACGGGAACGACGGTGGCGCTGACCGCCGCGGGCGTCCTCGTCTGCCTGGTGACGGCCCTGCTCCCCGGCCCCAAGGACGGGGCAGGGGCCGAAGCAGGGGCCGAAGTGGCCGCCCCCGCCGGCATCCAGGCGGGAGCCACGCCCTCGGCCCCGACGAGCCCCGCGCCCCCGACCGACAGCCCGCCTGCCGCAGGAACCCCGACCGCGGCCGTCGCTACGACCACCGCGGCGCCACAGCCCTCGGCGAAGGCAACCCCCCAGGCGGCGTCCACCACGGCACCGCCGGCAGGACGCATCCAGCCCGAGACCACCTACAGGGGCGTCGCCACCGCCTACGCTGCCGGCGACGGCAACGGCGCGTGCCTGTTCGGCCCGAGCGACGACCTCATGATCGCGGCGATGAACACCACCGACTACGAGTCGTCCAGGGCGTGCGGTGCTTACGTGCGCGTCCGCGCCGCGAGCGGCGCCTCGATCACGGTCCGGATCACCAACGAATGCCCCCTGCCCTGCGCACCCGGACAACTGGACCTCAGCGAACAGGCCTTCGCGAAACTGGCCGATCCCAAGCTCGGCCGTATCCCGATCACCTGGAGCCTGCTGAGTCCCCAGACGTCCGGCGCACTCTCCATCCGGTACAAGAGCGGGTCCAGTCCCCACTGGTGCGGCATCCAGGTGATCGACCACCGGAATCCGGTCGCGCGGTTGGAGGTACGCACCACCAAGGGCTGGCGGAGACTGCCTCGTACCGAGTACAACTACTTCCTCTCCGCCGACGGCAGCGGGTGCGGCGGCGCGATGAGGATCACCGACATCCATGGAGAGCAGCTGACGGTCGACGGGACCGCGCTGCTGCCGAACGTCGTACAACCGACCCGCGTCCAGTTCGCCCCGCACTGAAACCGCACTGACACCGCAGTGTGGCCGGGTGGCGATCCGGGGTACCGCATCGGAGCGCCTTGGGTCGCACCGGGCGCTGATACGCTGCCGCCCGGATGTTAACGCACACATTTGCGGAGGGGGCGACCGACGGACATGGTTTTCGATGACGCGTCCGCGGAGTTCCACGACTTCTTCGAACGCCACTACGCCGAACTCGCCCGGTTCGCCCATCTCCTGACGGGCGGGGCGGATGGCGCCGACGATCTGGCCGCGGACGCCCTGATCGCACTCTGGCAGCGCTGGGACCGGCTGCGCCAGGCCGAGTACCCACTCGCCTACGCCCGTGGCGTGGTCGCCAACCTGGCACGGTCACGGATCCGCAGCGCGGTCCGCGAGCGCCGCCGGATCGCCCTGTTCTGGTCCCGCGGTGCGGAGCCGTTGGACGGTCCGGACGTGGCCGCCGTGGTGGACGTGCGTACCGCTCTCGCCCGGTTGCCGTTCCGCAAGCGGGCATGCGTGGTCCTGCGGCACGCCTTCGACCTGTCGGAGAAGGACACCGCTCTGGCGCTCGGAATATCGGTCGGTACGGTGAAGAGCCAGACCTCGAAGGGGATGGCCGAGCTGGAACGGATGCTGGGCAGCACAGGAGCAGCCGGGGAACTGTTGGCGGGGAGGAGGAGCCGTTGAACGAGGAGCTCACCGGGCGGCTGCGCGCAGCCGCCGAGGCTCACCAGCCCGACCGCGCCCGGATCCTGGCACGCGTGGAACGCGGCATGTCCGGCGCCCCCGCCGGCCACCGCGAGTCGTCAGGCGCGAGGCCCTGGCCCAGGGTCGCGCTCGTCTCCCTCGCCACGGCGGGCATTCTGGCGGTCGGTGGTTTCGCCGTCGCCACCATCGTCCAGTCCCCGCCGGCCCGGCCGGACGTCCCGGCCACCCCCGCCGCGCCGT
Organism: Streptomyces sp. NPDC054849; assembly: GCF_053610945.1. Classification (NCBI taxonomy): domain Bacteria; kingdom Bacillati; phylum Actinomycetota; class Actinomycetes; order Kitasatosporales; family Streptomycetaceae; genus Streptomyces; species Streptomyces sp. NPDC054849. The sequence continues at coordinate 227,758 of NZ_JBSGZI010000001.1, read as the reverse complement.
CCGCGCCGCCTGCGCCCTCCGCGCCGTCCGTGCCCGGGACTCCCGACTCGACGCCGTCGGCTCCCACCACCGGCGGCCCGACCGCGCCGGACCGCTCGTCCTCGACGAGCCCCAGCCCTGCGGCGTCAGGCGGCGCGGGCCCGGCCCGGCCCGGCAGCGCGCACATCCAGGACGGGCCTCTGTCGTCGGCCGGCTCCTTGAACGCGGGCAGCAACGCCTACTGGGCGCAGAGCGACATCACCCTCAAGACCACCGAGCCGCTCACCGCACTCACCCTGGAACTGCGCATCACGCAGACCGGCGGAGTGCAGAGCACCGGCAACTGGAGGACGCTGCCCGCCGACGACTTCACCGTCACCGTGCAGCACGAGGGCGGAGCGGTGGTCTACCGCTGGATCCTCAAGCCCGGCCGTAAGGTCCCGGCCGGACAGCATGTCTTCGCCGGCCAGTACAACCACGCTGCCGGCGACCGGAACGTCGAAGACGACGGCTACCGCATCGACGCGACCGGTCCCCGCGGCGCCCTTTCGGTCCGGGGCGGCTTCACCCTGACACGATGAGACCGCGCCCGTGGCCTGGTCGAAGCCACCCAGGACTGCGGCGCGTTCGTCCAGATGTCCGGCGTACTCAAGCGCATTGATCCCGTGCCGTACAGCACGCGCCCGGGCCTCAGTCCTTCCCGAGAGTGGCCGCATGGTCGGGTACGGCGGTCTGAAGCTCCTTGGACGGCCGCTCGTAGCCCGTGGAACCGGGACGCGGGGGCAGGGTCAGCGACGGCAGGGCCACGTCCGTGTAGGGAACCGAGGACAGCAGGTGGGCGATCATGTTGAGTCTGGCGCGGCGCTTGTCGTCGCTCTCGACCACGTACCACGGGGCGTCCGTCGTGTCCGTGTGGACGAACATCTCGTCCTTGGCGCGGGAGTACGCCTCCCAGCGCGTCAGAGACTCCAGATCCATCGGAGAGAGCTTCCAGCGCCGCAACGGGTCCTCCGCACGGCGGCGGAAGCGTTCCTCCTGGACCGAGTCGCTCACGGAGAACCAGTACTTGCGGAGCAGGATCCCGTCCTCGACCAGCATGCGCTCGAAGACCGGGCACTGGCGCAGGAAGCGCTGGTGCTCAGCCGGCGTGCAGAAACCCATGACGTGTTCCACGCCCGCGCGGTTGTACCAACTGCGGTCGAACAGCACGATCTCCCCGGCGGCGGGCAGGTGCCCGACGTACCGCTGGAAGTACCACTGTGTGCGCTCCCGCTCCGTCGGAGTGGGCAGAGCCGCGATGCGCGCGACGCGGGGGTTGAGGTGTTCGGCGACGCGCTTGATCGTGCCTCCCTTGCCCGCCGCGTCACGGCCCTCGAAGACGACGACGATCCTGGCACCCTCCGCCCGCGCCCATTCCTGAAGCTTGACCAACTCCGTCTGGAGCCGCAGCAGCTCGCTCTCGTAGACCGCCTTCTTCAGACCCATGGCCGTCCCCTCCTCGTCGTCGTCCGGTGCTGCGATCAAGTCAGTCACGGCAGGCATCCGCGCGCAACGATGTCCCTCCGGGCCGGGGCGTGTCGATACGCTGGCCCCCGGACGGGGCAGGCAGACGGAGGAGAAGCGCGTGAGTGTGGGGGATTCGCTGCCTCAGGTGCCGCGGATGCGGCTCGACGAGCTGCTCGACGAACTCCAGGTACGCATCGACGCGGTGCGCGGCACCCGCGACCGGGTCCACAGTCTGCTGGAGGCCGTCGTGTCGGTCGGGCGGGAGCTGGATCTCGCCCAGGTGCTCCGCCGGATCGTGGAGGCGGCAGCCCTGCTCGTCGACGCCGACTACGGCGCGCTGGGCGTCATCGGCCCCGACGGCCGCACGCTCTCGCAGTTCCTCACGGTCGGACTCACGGAGAAGGAGATCGCCGAGATCGGCCCCCTCCCGGCCGGCCACGGACTGCTCGGTGAGGTCATCCACCACCCGGAGCCCCTGCGCCTCACGGACCTCGGCGCGCACGCCTCCTCCTACGGCTTCCCGGCTCACCATCCGCCCATGCGCACGTTCCTCGGCGTCCCGATCCGGGTCCGCGACGAAGTCTTCGGCAACCTGTACCTCACCGACAAGCGCGGCGGGATCGATTTCGACACCGAGGACGAGACGGTCATCTCCACCCTCTCCGTGGCGGCGGGCGTGGCGATCGACAACGCGCGACTCTACGAGAGCTCGCAGCGCCAGCAGCGATGGCTCAGGGCGAACGCGGAGATCACCGAGAGTCTGCTGTCCGGCAGTTCGCGCCCGGCGGTGCTGGAGCTCATCGCCCGCCGTGCGCAGGAGATCACTGCGGCGCGGCTCGCGGACATCGCCATGCCCGTGGCCGGAGCCGAGGGCCTGGTCGTCGAGTTCGCGGTCGGCGCGGACAGCGAAGCCCGGCAGGGCCTCGTCGTCCCCATCGCGGGAACGCTCTCGGGAGCCGCACACCGGACCGGCCGGTCCGTCGCGTCCCCGCACGCCTCCGACGACGACCGGTATCCCGCCGATGTCCAGGTACAGGACGGGCTGGGACCTGCCGTGGCGGTCCCGCTGGGTACCACTGCCGGAGCAAGCAGGGGTGTCCTGCTGCTCGCGCGCCCGACGGGCGGACCGGCGTTCGGCGAAGGGGAACTGGAGCCGCTCGTCGCCTTCGCCGGTCAGGCGGCGCTGGCCCTGGAGCTGGCCGAGCGGCGACGGGACGCCGAGCAGATCGCCCTGCTGGAGGAGCGCGACCGGATCGCCCGCGACCTGCACGATCTCGCCATCCAGCGGCTCTTCGCCACCGGCATGACCCTGCAGAGTGCCGCTCGCCTCATCGAACACGAGGGGGCTGCGGAGCGGGTCGGCCGTGCGGTCGACGACTTGGACGAGACAATCAAGATCATCCGGTCGACGATCTTCGGGCTCCGGACGAAGGACCGCGAGAGCGGCCCCGGCCTGCGGGCTCGCGCCGCCCGCGCCATCGGCGACGCGGCTACCGCCCTCGGACATCCGCCGCGCCTGAGCATGGAGGGCCTGCTCGATACGGACGTGCCGCCGCAGATCGCCGACCATGTCATGGCGGTGCTCGGCGAGCTCCTGAGCAACGCGGCCCGCCACGCGCAGTCGACCCGGGTCGGCGTGATCCTCAAAGCCGCACCGGGGGAGATCACGCTGACCGTCTCGGACAACGGCAGGGGCATTCCCGTGCAGGGACGCAGGAGCGGCCTGCGCAACCTCGCCGAACGGGCCAAGGGCCTGGGCGGAACTTTCACCGTCGATGCGCCCGACGAGGGAGGCAGCAGGCTCGTCTGGCGGGCGCCGCTGCCCACCGGAAGCTGACACCACGGTCACGACGCGTCCCGGGCGGCCGACGCGGGCCGCGGCGCCTCTGCCTCCAGCCTGAATCCGGTGACGAGATCGGGGCGGATGCGCAGAGCGCCGGCCATGGGCTGTGCCACCCAGGGGCGCAGAAGTTCCGCATAGCGGTCCACCTCGCCGACATCGGCCACCAGGCTCGCGTACCCGGTGACGACCACGCTCCACCCGAGGTGCGTGTCGGGGTCTATGACATCCGCTTCGTAGGCGACCACCACACCGGGAACGTCGGCGGGTGCCACGAGGGAGGCGAGCGCACCGTCGTCGTGGATCCGTACGATGATGTTCCCGTCCTCGACGAGGTGGTTGACCGGGCGGACGGCGGGCAACGCGTGCTGCGTGAAGACGATGCGTCCCAGGGACACCGTCGCCACCAGCCGGAGCGCCTCGGCCCTGTCCAGCTCCCGCATGCGACGGGCAGGCGTCGTATCACGGACCTGCTCGTCGGCGCACTGCGTGCCGTCCTGGTCCATGATGCGCACCTTCGTCGAGTATCGAATCGGCCCTTACGGCGGCCTTCTCTTCACCAGCCTCCCTCCCGACCCGATGAGGGATCCAGGGCCGAACGGTCCACATCAGGGCTCCGATCATGGGATCCCCGTCGCCTGCGGCTACGTCGAGTCGCGCCGCTTCCCTGTGCCTCATCAGTTCATCCGGTGCCTGGTGCACCCGGGAAGGTCCGGCAGGCCCTCCGGACAGGGCCGAAGGTCCCTCCTCTGAGGGCCGACCGGGCCCCCGCCAAGCCGAGTACAGGCGGATGAGGGCCGATCGGCCCTGTCCGTTCGGCCCGCCCGGGAGGCAGGATGCTGAAGTTCGTGCGCCCAGGACGAACCCGGCGAAGGAGTTGCGTCATGACGGACAGCGGTGCCCTCACCCCAACGAAGACGCCGATCACGGTCTTCCTGCTCGACGATCACGAAGTCGTGCGCCGCGGGGTGCACGACCTGCTGGACGCCGAGCCCGACTTCACCGTCGTCGGTGAGGCGGGCACGGCGGAACAGGCGCTGATCCGCATTCCCGCGCTGCGCCCCCAGGTGGCGGTGCTGGACGTGCGGCTCCAGGACGGCGACGGGGTGAGCGTGTGCCGTGAGCTGCGCTCGCGGATGCCCGAGCTGGCCTGCCTGATGCTCACGTCGTTCGACGACGAGGAGGCACTGCTGGACGCCGTGATGGCGGGGGCCTCCGGATACGTGCTGAAACAGATCTCGGGCACCGACCTGGTCACTGCCGTCCGTACCGTGGCGTCCGGCCAGTCCATGCTCGATCCCGGAGCCACGACCCGGCTCATGGCCCGGATGCGCGGAGACGTACCCAAGGAGGAGCAGGTCCCGGGCCTGCCGGGGTTCACCGACCGGGAGAAGGAGATCCTCGTCATGGTCAGCGAGGGGCTCACCAACCGGGAGATCGGCAAGCGGATGTTCCTTGCGGAGAAGACGGTGAAGAACATCATCTCGCGGCTGTTCATCAAGCTGGGTGTGGAGCGCCGCGTCCAGGCCGCCGTCATCGCCAGCCACGCGCTGACCCCGCCGAGCCGGCACCCGGCCCCGGCCGCCGAGTAGAGGACGCCGAGGCGGGTGAGCAGGGCGGGGTGCACAGCACATGCGCGCACCCCCTCCCGCACCCCCCTCCCGCTCCCCCGGCCCGATCAGGAGTGCGGGACCACCGCGACCGGGCAGGCCGAATGGTGCAGGACCGCATGGGTCACGGATCCGATGCGCATCCCCACCGACGACTCGCGGACCCTGCGGCCGACGACGAGAAGCTGCGCGTCCGACGATGCGGTCAGCAGTACGTGGCCGGCGCTGCCCCGCTCCACGTGCTCGACGACGTCCACGTCGGGGTACCTGAGCCGCCACGGCTCCAGCGCCTGCTCCAGCGCGGCCTTCTCGTACGGTTCCAGTCCGCCGAACTGGTCGGCGATCCACATCGATCCGGGGCTGTAACCGTAGACGGGGGGCAGGCTCCAGGCACGGACGGCGCGGAGCGGGACCTTGCGTGCGACGGCCGCTTCGAAGGCGATGCGCAGTACCTCGGCGGACTCCTCCACGCCGCCCTGCTGGCCCACGACGACCTCGCCCAGCTCCGGCAGGGCCACCGGCCTGCCGTGCGCGGAGCGCACCGAGACCACCGGGCACTCCGCGGCGGCGATCACCTGCCGGCCGTAGGAGCCGAGCAGAAAGCCGACCAGTGCGCCGTGCCCGCGGGTGCCCAGAACGAGCAGCTCCGCTCCCTTGGCGGCATGGAGCAGAGCCGGCACCGCCGCGTCGGAGAGGACTTCCGCGGTAACGGTGAGGCCCGGGTAGCGGTGGGTGAGCTCGCCCTCGGCTTCCCTCAGGATGGCCTCGGCGCGCCGGGCTTCGTTATCGCGGTCCTGGACGAGCGGGATGGTGAGCGGCTGCCACAACCAGGCGTGGACCACCTGGAGGGGGAGGTCGCGCCGTATGGCTTCGCGAGCGGCCCAGTCGGCCGCGGCCCGGCTTTCCGGGGATCCGTCCACTCCGACGACGAGGGTGCGCTTCACAGGTCTGTCCTCCGTACTGATGCCAGGGCATCGGGGTCTGCCGGCAGGGGAGCGGCACCGACCGGGGGAGCCGGCGCCGCTGAAACCACCTTGGCCGCGACGGTCCGAGCCGCACAGGGGCCGACAGTCCCTCCCCGAGGGCCGGTCCTCCCCTCGCGACGGGAACGGGGCGAGGGCAGAGTGTCGGCATCGGCTCAGTCGACGAACGTTCCGGACCGCCGCACGGAGGAGCGGACATGACCGCGTACCCCATTTCGGAGCTCGACGCCCACTGGCGCGCAGCCAACTACCTGGCAGTCGGCCAGATCTACCTCATGGACAACCCGCTGCTGGTCGAACCACTACGCCCGGAGCACATCAAGCCCCGGCTCCTCGGCCACTGGGGCACCTCCCCCGGGCTCAACCTCGTCCACACCCACCTGAACCACGTGATCAAGGAGCGATCCCTCGACGCCCTGTGCGTCTGGGGGCCGGGCCACGGCGGACCCGCCGTCCTCGCCAACTCCTGGCTCGAGGGCACCTACACGGAGACCTACCCCGGCATCACGCGGGACGCTGCGGGCATGGGCACGTTGTTCCGGCAGTTCTCCTTCCCGGGCGGCGTGCCGAGCCATGTCGCACCGGAAACGCCGGGCTCCATCCACGAGGGCGGCGAGCTCGGGTACGCCCTGTCCCACGCCTACGGAGCCGCCTTCGACCACCCCCGGCTGCTGGTCGCCTGCGTGATCGGCGACGGCGAGGCGGAGACGGGCCCGCTGGCCGCGTCCTGGCACTCGAACAAGTTCCTCGACCCGGTCCACGACGGCGCCGTCCTGCCGATCCTCCACCTGAACGGCTACAAGATCGCGAACCCGACGGTGCTGTCCCGGATCCCCGAGGCAGAGCTCGACGCCCTGCTGCGCGGCTACGGCCACGAGCCCCTTTATGTCACGGGCAGCGACCCCGCCCTCGTGCACCGGGCCATGGCCCGCACGATGGAGCACGCCCTGGACCGCATCGCCCTCATCCAGCGGGAGGCCCGGACCGGCGGCACCGATCCCGGCCGGGAATACCCGCGCTGGCCGATGATCGTCCTGCGCACCCCCAAGGGGTGGACCGGCCCGGCGACCGTCGACGGCGACCCCGTGGAGGGCACCTGGCGGGCCCATCAGGTGCCGCTCGCCGGCGTGCGCGAGAATCCCGCGCACCTGAGGCAACTGGAGGACTGGCTGCGCTCGTACCGGCCGGAGGAACTCTTCGACGCCGACGGCCGCCCCGCTCCGCAGGTCCTCGCCCGTGTCCCCGAGGGTGATCGCCGCCTGGGCGCCGTCCCGTACGCGAACGGCGGCCGGCTGGTGCGGCCGCTGCCGATGCCGCCGCTCGACACCTACGCCGTTCCCGTCGACAAGCCGGGCAGCACCCTCCACGAACCGACCCGCGTCCTGGGGCGCTTCCTCACCCGCATCATGCACGACACCGCCGAGCGGCGGGACTTCAGGGTCGTCGGACCGGACGAGACCGCATCGAACCGTCTCGACGACCTGTACGAGGCCACCGGCAAGGCCTGGCAGGGCCTCACGGAGGCCACCGACCGGAACCTGTCCCGGGACGGCCGGGTCATGGAGATCCTTTCCGAACACGTCTGCCAGGGCTGGCTGGAGGGGTACCTCCTGACCGGCCGCCACGGTGTCTTCTCCACCTACGAAGCCTTCGCCCACATCGTCGACTCCATGGTCGGCCAGCACATCAAGTGGCTGAAGACCTCCCGCGAACTGTCCTGGCGGGCTCCGATCGCCTCCCTCAACTACCTGCTCACCTCGCACGTCTGGCGCCAGGACAACAACGGCTTCTCCCATCAGGACCCCGGCTTCGTCGACCACGTGCTCAACAAGAGTCCCGAAGTCGTGCGGGTCTACCTGCCGCCGGACGCCAACACCCTCCTCGCCGTGGCCGATCACGCCCTGCGCAGCCGCGATCAGGTCAACGTGATCGTCGCCGGCAAACAGCCCTGCTTCGACTGGCTGCCCATCGCCGATGCCCGCACCCACGTGACCCGCGGCGCCGGTGTGTGGGGGTGGGCGGGAACCGACGACGGGACCCGCGAACCGGACGTCGTACTCGCCTGCGCCGGCGACGTACCCACCATGGAGGTGCTCGCCGCCGCGGCCCTGCTGCGCGAGCACCTCCCCACGCTGGCCGTCCGGGTCGTCAACGTCGTCGACATCGCCCGGCTGATGCCCAATGAGGAACACCCGCACGGCATGACGGGCACCGAGTACGACGCGCTCTTCACCACCGACCGGCCGGTGATCTTCGCGTACCACGGCTATCCGTGGTTGATCCACCGCCTGGCCTACCGCCGCACAGGCCACCCGAACCTGCATGTGCGCGGGTACAAGGAGTCCGGCACGACGACCACCCCCTTCGACATGGTCGTGCGCAACGACATGGACCGCTACCGGCTCGTCATGGACGTCGTCGACCGCGTCCCCCGCCTCGCCGGCCGGGCCGAGGGGCTGCGCCAGGCCATGGCCGACCAGCGCATCCGCCACCACGATTGGATTCGCGAGCACGGAACGGACCTGCCGGAGATCGCCCACTGGGCCTGGCCGTACTGAGCCGCCCGGCCGGCGGCTGACGCCCGCCGTCAGCGACGCGGGGCGGGCAATTGCAGGGAGAACCAGACCGCCTTGCCCTCCGCTGTCGGCAGCGTGCCCCAAGAGTTGGCGAGGGAGTCGACGAGAAGGAGGCCCCGGCCCGATTCCGCGTCCGGGGCGGCGAAGCGGGCCTGGGGAAGCACCGGGCTTCCGTCGCAGACCTCGACGCCCAACTCTCGACCGGCCTGCCGCAGCCGGAGCCGCAGCGGCCCGCTGCCGTGGCGGACGGCGTTGGAGAGCAACTCGGAGGCCAGCAGACACGCCGTCTCAGCCAGGTGTTCGTCGTCCTTGCCCCAGGCCGCCAGGGTGGCACGCAGGAAGCGGCGGCCTTCGGCCACACTGGTCGGTGCGGCGTCCAGGACGACGGCCCGCGAGGTGGCCGGGGTCTCGGGGATGCGCACGAGCAGCAGGGTGACATCGTCCGGGTTGTCGTCGGCGTCCGGGAGCAGATCGGCCAGCAACCGGTCCGCCACGGCCTCCAGCGACCCGGCCGTCGCGAGGCCCTTCTCCAGCGCTTCAGCGAGCCCGTCGACCTGCCCCTCGATGTCGCTGCCGGGTGTCTCCACCAGGCCGTCCGTGTAGAGCGCCAGCACGGAGCCCGCCCCGACCGCGTGGCGGCTCTCGTGGTGGGGTACCTCGCCGACCCCGAGCGGCACGCTCACCTCGACCGGCAACCGGTTCACCTCGCCGCCGGGAGCGGCCAGCAGGACAGGAAGATGCCCGGCCGAAGAGACGGTGATCTCAGCCGCGTCCGCGTCCACGACGAGGTAGCAGCAGGTGACGAACTGGTCCGGAAGTTCACTCACCACCGCGTCGAGAGCGCGCATCAGCTGCCAGGGTGGCATCCCGGTCTTCGCCAAGGCGTGCGAGGCGGACCGTAGCTGCCCCATGACAGCGGCCGCTTCCAGCCCGCGTCCCATCACGTCACCGATCATCACGCCGACCCGGCCGCCGCCCAGCGGGATCAGGTCGAACCAGTCCCCTCCCACTCCGGCCCCCTGCCGGGCGGGAAAGTAGCGGCTCGCGGTCGAAATGCCCGGCACGTCCGGCGGTGAGCCCATGAGGCTGCGCTGGAGCGTGAGAGCGACGTGGCGTTGCTGCTCGTAGAGCTGGGCGAGCATCTCCTCGGCCGCCTTGCGCTCCGTTACGTCGCGGATGGCCGCGGAGACGAGCGTCCCGTCGGGGGTCTCCAGGGGGCTCAGGCTGATCTCGACCGGGAACTCGCGCCCGTCCCGGCACAGGCCGTGCAGCTCAAGCCCCGCGCCCATGGGCCTGACCTGCCGGTTGACGAAGTAGCCGTCGCGGAACGCGGAGTGGTGGTCGCGGAACCGGTGGGGTACGAGCACCTCGACGGGCCGCCCCAGCAAATCCTCGCGGGCGTAACCGAAGAGCGCCTCGGTCTGCGCGTTGACCAGCTGGATGGTGCCGCTCTCGTCGACGATCACCATCGCGTCGGGGGCCGCCTCCAGCAGGGCCCGGAATCGTTCCTCGGCGGCCCGGCGCTCGCTGACGTCCCGCACGGCAGCTGAGATGAGCAGGCCCTCGGGGGTCTCCAGCGGGCTCAGGCTGATCTCCACAGGGAACTCACGCCCGTCGCGGCGCAATCCGTACAGTTCCAGCCCCGCCCCCATCGGGCGAACCTGGCGGCTGGCCGCGTAACCGAGCCGGTGGCGAGGATGCTGACCACGGAACCGCTCGGGCACCAGCACATCGATGGGGCGCCCCAGGAGTTCCTCTCGGGGGTAGCCGAACAGGGCCTCGGTCTGGGCATTGACCAGGCGGATCACCCCGGCGTCGTCCACGATCACCATCGCGTCTGGTGCCGCTTCCAGCAGAGCCCTGAAGGGCTCTTCTGTCGTCGCTGCCATGCTGAGCCTCGCACTCGCCGGATCCCGCAGAAGGCAGCATCCGACCACGCGGCCGAAAACCGCACCCCGGAATGACCGAGATCCGTCCACAATTGACCGCCTGTGAACGTGCCCGCCGTACGACTGCGAGGCCGACCCGAGAATCGCCCCCGGCGTCTTTCCTGCAGCCCTCGCGCCGCAGCGGGGCCAAGGGAGCCCTTCGGAACCCCATGAGGGGCGGGTCGGCCCAACAGCTCGGAGGGCCGTCGTAGCCCTTCACTTCGCCGTAGCGGGCGCCCTCCATCCAGTCGTGGCGGGCCTGTACGATCTCCGCATTGCTCCGGCCGATCCAGTTCCGGAACGCAACACGAGATATCCACCTTCGTGCAGGTCAGGAACGTACGGGACCCTCCGGCGTCAGCAAAAGGTCAGCATTGGCGCCCGAGGATTCCGCACCGCATGGCAACGAAGTCGCTCGCTGGTCGAAGTGCCCGCACGAATACACGGTTTGTTACCGCAGCGCGGCCGGTAAGCGGACCGGGGGGGGCCGGCTTATCCGCCCAGGGCAACAGCGAGCGCATCCAGAGATTTCACCGAGCGGTGACCACGATCTCGCGCTTGAGGATCTTTCCTGTGGGGCCCTTGGGGAGCTCGGCCGTGAAGGTGACGATCCGGGGGTACTTGTACGCTGCCACCCGGTCCTTGACGTACTCCCGGATCTCCTCGGCCGTGGCCTCGGCACCGGGCCGGAGCGTGATCACCGCTGCGATCTCCTCGCCGTGGAACGAGTGCGGCACGCCGACGACGGCGGCTTCGGCGACGGCCGGGTGCTCGTACAGCACCTCCTCGACTTCCCGCGGGTACACGTTGTAGCCACCGCGGATGATCAAGTCCTTCTTGCGGTCGACGATGAAGTAGAAGCCGTCCTCGTCGACGCGCGCCAGATCGCCGCTGTGGAACCACCCGTCGCGAACCGCCTCCGCCGTGGCCTCGGGGCGGTTCCAGTAGCCCGCCATGAGGTTCTCGCCGCGGATCGCGATCTCGCCGACCTCTCCCGAGGGCACCGCGCCGCCGCCCTCGGCGACGAGCTTCATCTCGACTCCGCGGACGGGCTGTCCGATCGAGCCCGCCTTGCGCGGGCGGTCCGGGTGGTTGAAGGCGGCGACCGGTGAGGTCTCGGAGAGTCCGTATCCCTCGAGGACGGTGACACCGAAGCGCTGCTCGAAGCCGTGCAGCACCTCGACCGGAAGCGAGGCGCCGCCCGAGACGGCCAGGCGCAGGGCGTGGGCATCGAAGCCTTCGGGGAGCTCGGCGTGGAGCAGCGCCGCGTACATCGTCGGCACGCCGAGGAACACGGTGACCCCGTCGCGGGCCATGATCTCCAGGGCGCGCTGCGGTTCGAACCGCGGCAGCAGGGTCAGTGTGGCGCCGGCTGCGACGGCCGTGTTGAGCGCGCACGTCTGGCCGAAGGCGTGGAAGAGGGGCAGGCCGCCGAAGAGCACGTCGTCAGGTCCCACCTGGAGCAGCGTCACGGCCGCGGTGGCGGTGTTGGTGGCCAGGTTCCGGTGGGACAGTTCGGCCCCCTTCGGCGTCCCGGTCGTGCCCGAGGTGTAGAGGATGAGGGCTGTGTCGTCGTCGGTGCGGTCGACGATGCCGGGCATCGGTTCGTGGGCCCGCAGCATGTCGTCGAAGGCCAAGGGCTCGGTCACCAGGCATTCGGTTCCGGTCTCGGCGGCGGCCTTCGCGACCTCGTCCGCGAACAGGGGGAACACCAGCGTGATCCGCGCCCCGCAGTCACGCAGGGTGAAGGCCACCTCACGGGCCTTGAGGAGCGGGTTCATCGGCACGACCACGCCGCCGGCCCGCAGGATGCCGTAGTAGACGACCGGGAACAGCGGCACGTTGGGCATGGTCAGCGCGATGCGGTCGCCGGGCTGGACGCCGCGGTCGCACAGGAGGGCGGCGACCCTGGCGCTCGCGTCGTCCAACTGGGCGTAGGTGAGCCTACTGTCGTCGTGGCGGACGGCCGTGCGATCGCCCTGGGCCGCGGCGGAGTCCACGAGGAACGTGGCAAGGTTGGTCATGTCGGCAATCTCCTTGGGTTCGTCTCGGCCTGCGACGAGGCAGCCCGAGGGCGGATCACGTCACGAGGGGTGACCCGCACGAGGGGTGACCCCGTCTCGAGCGCGGTCGATACCGGTGCTGTGCAGCCGGGCCGACCAGAGCCCCAGGGACGGCGCTTGAGTTCGGGCTGGTCGTGGCCCTCGAAGTCAGCTCGCGCTTGCATGATCCGTGCGGGTGTTCCGCCCCGCCGCAGCGACGGGCCCGAGCACGGCGCGTACAGCGGCTCGCCTGCGTCCGTCACACCGTTCATGCCCGCCTCCGTGCCGGCCTGCATTCACCGGGCCAGGGCGGTCGCCACGAGCGGACCGGGCGGGTGAACGGCGCCATGCTAGGTTGCCCACCATCGCCACGCTTGTCCTGGCGTGACATGAGACTTTTCTTTTCGGGACAGTCTTGGAGCGTGCAGATGAGGCCCCTGGTCCGCACCGCAGCCCTCAGCGGCTACGTCGAGCTGTGTCGCTCGCTCGGTTTCGACCCTCAGCCGCTGATGAAGCACGTGGGTCTGGACACCGCCGCCCTCGCGGTCCAGGACCGGTGGATCTCCGGCGCCGCCGTGGTCCAAGTGCTGGAACTGTCGGCAGCCGCCTCAGGGCACGAGGACTTCGGAGTGCGCATGGCGGAGTTCCGGCGCTTCTCCAACCTCGGCCCCATCAGCCTGGTCGTACGTGAGGAACCCGATGTGCGGAGCGCACTGGGGCTGTTGATCCGCCACCAGCACATGTACAACGAGGTTCTGGACACCCGGCTGTCCGAGGGGGACGGGCTGGCCACGTTGAAGGTCGACCTGCGTCTCGGTGAAGCAATGGACACCCGGCAGGCCATTGAACTGACCATCGCTGCCTACCACCGAATCCTGCGCGACTTCCTGCACACCCGGTGGCGGCCGCTCTCGGTGTGGTTCAGGCACCCTGCACCGGCGGACATCTCGACGCACCGGCGCACGTTCGGCCCCATCGTGGAGTTCGACCGCGAGTTCGACGGCATCGTCTTCTACGCGGGCGATCTCGACGCGCCCAACGCGATGGCGGATACGCTGCTGCGCGAGTACGCCCACCAGTACTTCCAGGCGATCACGGCGCCTAAGGACACCACCACCGCGAACCGGGTGCGTGACCTGATCGAGGTATTGCTGCCGACGGGGCGCTGCTCGGTCGAGCAGGTCGCCCGCAGCCTGGGCGTCGACCGGCGGACCGTCCACCGGCACCTGGCTTCCTCAGGCGAGACGTTCTCCTCGCTCCTGGGCGCCACCCGCAGGCACCTCGCGGAGCAGTTCGTCGCGAACCCGCGGCGCTCGCTCACGGAGATCTCCGACCTTTTGGGCTTCTCGTCTCTGAGCGGCTTCTCGCGCTGGTTCCACGAGCAGTTCGGGTGCAGCCCCAGGGCATGGCGCAGCGCCGGGAGCCGACGGCAACTCCCCGACCACGACTGACCCGCGGGCGGGACGGCCTCGGCGCAGCGTGCCCGTCCCGCTCGGCGCGGTGTCCCCAAATGGCAAATTATCTGTCCCCAAGGGGCAAGCGGCCACAGTTGCCCACCCCTACCTTGGCACCACCGCAGAGACGCGGTCGGCCACCGGACGGGAGCGGGCTCCCCTATGCGCGCTTCCTCCGGACCGGTCGATCTTACGAGGGCCCGCCGTGCGCCCGCTGTCCCCGGTGACCCGCATTCATCCTCGCCGGCATCCCAGCCCCTCGCATCGCACGCGGCGATGCTTCCGGCGAGTGATCACCGATCGCATGAAGGAGACGGACCGTGCATTTCCACGACGATTCACTTTTCCCGGAGAACCAGGAGAAGCTGGTGATCCAGGCCGCTCCCTACGGGCCGGAGTGGCTGCCCGGGGACGCCGACGACCTCCCCCTGACGATGGACGAGCACGTACAGGCAGCCGTGGAGTGCTACAACGCCGGCGCCACCGTTCTCCACATCCACGTACGAGAGCTCGACGGCAAGGGCTCCAAGCGGATGTCCATGTTCAACGAGCTGCTCGGCCGGCTGCGTCAGGCCGTGCCGGACATGGTCCTGCAGATCGGCGGCTCGATCTCGTTCGCTCCGGAGGACGAGGGCAGCGAGGCGAAGTGGCTGAGCTACGACACCCGCCACCTGCTGGCCGACCTCGACCCAGCGCCGGACCAGGTGACGATCGCGATCAACACCAGCCAGATGAACATCGTCGAGATCATGACCGACGAGGACCTGGCAGGCACCTCGATCGCGAAGCCCGAGTACTACAAGGCCTACCGCGACATGGTCGTCGAGGCGGGCCCCGATTTCTACCTGGAGCACCTGGAGCGCCTGCGCGAGAGCGGCATCCAGCCGCACTTCCAGCTCGCCACGCTGGCTCAGCTCGAGACCGTGGAGCGGCTCGTCCGTGCCGGTGTCCACACCGGCCCGCTGATCCTCAACTACGTGGCCATCGGCGGCGGTTTCGCTGGCCGGCACCCGGCAGACCTGATCGAGTTCGTCCGTCGGACCCCGGACGGGGCCGTCCTCACCATCGAGAGTTCCATGCGCGCCGTGGCGCCGATGAACGCCATCGGCATCGCGCTCGGTGTGCACGTGCGTGTGGGCAACGAGGACAACCTGTGGCGGCGCAAGGGCGAGCGCATGACCACTGTCGAGCAGATCGAGCAGATGGTGCAGATCTCCGAGACGCTCGGTCGCGACATCGCGACCGGCGCCGAGGCCAAGAAGATCTACAAGCTCGGCGAGTACTACTCCGGGGTCGACGAGACGCTGGCCCGTCTCGGCATGGTGCCGAACCGCCGTCCCGGTCAGCGCGGCCCCATGCTGCGCGTCGTCTGATCGCGGCACGGGACCACCGCCCCGCCGCGCGTCCGCGCGAACCCACGGGGCTCCGGGGGCTCCCGGGGCACGGGCGGTCCCGTCCTCTCTTCCCACCTCCCACGAACAACGGAGCACGCCCATGGCTCACGCCATTCGCTTCAAGGAGACCGGCGGTCCCGACGTCCTGCGCCGGGAAGAGGTCGTCGTCGGCGACCCCGGCCCGGGCGAGGTACGGATCCGGCACGAAGCCGTCGGACTCAACTTCGCCGACACCTATTTCCGCAGCGGCCTGTATCCCGCACCGCTGCCCGCCGGACTGGGCGTCGAGGCCGCCGGCGTGATCCAGGCGGTGGGCGAAGGCGTCACCCATGTCGCCGAGGGCGACCGGGTCACGTACACCGGAAGCCCGCTCGGCGCCTACAGCACGGAACGGGTCATGCCCGCCGGGTCCCTGATCCGGCTGCCGGACGGCATCCCCTTCGAGACCGCCGCCGCTATGACCATGCGCGGCCTCACCTCCGCCTACCTGTTGCGCAGGATCCACCCGCTGGAGGCCGGGGACACGATCCTGCTGACCGCAGCGGCGGGTGGTGTCGGCCTGATCGTCTGCCAGTGGGCCAAGCTGCTCGGGCTGACCGTCATCGGCACCGTCTCCACCGAGGAGAAGGCCGACCTCGCCCGTGCCCACGGCTGCGACCACGTCATCCACTACCAGCGCGAGAACGTGGCCGAGCGGGTACGCGAACTGACGGACGGCGCCGGCGTCCCGGTCGCTTTCGACAGCATCGGCAGGGCCACCTACGCCGCCTCGCTGGCCTCGCTCCGGCGTCGCGGTCTGCTGGTCTGTTTCGGTACGGCGTCCGGGCCGGTACCGCCCATCGACGCCATGCAACTGGCGCTCAGCGGTTCTCTGTTCGTCACCCGCCCTGCTCTCGCCGACTACATCGCCGACCCGGCGGAGCGAGCGGCGCTGGCGGGTGAGCTCTTCGACCACGTCGCCTCCGGCCGCATCGCCATCGAGATCAACCAGCGCTACGCGCTCGACGACGCCGTACGGGCGCACCGCGAGCTGGAGTCGGGACGGACCACGGGATCGTCCGTCTTCGTCCTCTGAGCCCCTGCCGCATCAAGCGCATCTCCACCCTCTCCAGGAGGAAGCACCATGGAAAAGACTGTCGCTTCGCTGGAAGGCGCACCCGCGTCGGTGCGCGCCCACTCCCCCGGCTCGATCAAGATCGAACCGCTGACCTGTACCATCGGCGCCGAACTCTCCGGAGTAAGCCTCGGCGACGCGGTGCGCGACGACGACCTGTTCGCCGAGATCAAGGCCCTGCTCCTGCAGTACAAGGTGCTGTTCCTGCGTGAACAGGACATCACGCGAGCCGAACACGTCGCCTTCGCCGAGCGCCTCGGCCCGCTGGAGGACCACCCGGTGGCCGGCAGCGACCCCGACAACCCCGGCCTGGTACGGATCTACAAGGATCTGGACAGCCCGCCGGAGCACTACGAGAACGCGCTGCACACCGACGGCACCTGGCGTGAGAACCCGTCCATGGGCGCCGTGCTGCGCTGCATCGAGTCACCCCCGGTGGGCGGTGACACGATCTGGGTCAACATGGCCGAGGCCCACCGCCGGCTGCCGGAGCACATCAAGACACAGATCCAGGGGCTGCGGGCCCGGCACAGCATCGAGGCCACCTTCGGTGCCGTGATGCCCCAGGCCAAACGTCACGCGCTGGGGGCACAGTTCCCCGACGCGGAGCACCCGGTGGTGCGCACCCACCCTGAGACGGGCGAACAGATCCTCTTCGTCAACGCCTTCACCACGCACTTCGTCAACTACCACACGCCCGAGAACGTGCGCTTCGGGATCGACTACGCCCCTGGCGCGGCCCTCCTGCTGAACTACCTGATCAGCCAGGCCGCCGTCCCCGAGTACCAGGTGCGCTGGCGCTGGACGCCGAACAGCGTCGCCATCTGGGACAACCGCTCCACCCAGCACTACGCCGTCCAGGACTACTGGCCCGCCGTGCGCAAGATGGAGCGCGCCGGAATCGTCGGCGACAGACCGTTCTGACCCTTTCCCTTTCCGCCAAGAGCAGTTGAGGTGATGACAATGGGGTTTCTCACCACTGCGGTACCCGCCCCGGGCAGAACCGGTTCCGGTTCCTCGGAGTGGCCCGTGTCCCGGCGCTACGCCTGGGTGGTCTTTGCACTGAGTTTCGGACTCCTGCTCTCGGACTACATGTCCCGGCAGGTCCTCAACGCTGTCTTCCCGATGCTGAAGGCCGACTGGCTGCTCTCGGACGCCCAACTGGGTTCCCTCAGCGGCATTGTGGCGCTGGCGGTCGGTCTGCTCACCCTCCCGCTCTCGCTGCTGGCCGACCGATGGGGCAGGGTGAGATCCTTGGTCATCGCGGCCGCGATGTGGAGCCTGGCGACCCTGGGCTGTGCGGTGGCGGCGAGCTACGACCAGATGTTCGTCGGCCGGCTCTTCGTCGGCATCGGTGAGGCCGCTTACGGCAGTGTCGGCATCGCCGTGGTCCTCAGTGTCTTCCCGCGCGCCCTGCGGGCGACGCTCTCCGGGGCCTTCATCGCCGGCGGGGCCTTCGGCTCGGTCCTGGGCATATCCATCGGCGGCGCCGTGGCCCAGGCGTACGGCTGGCGCTGGGCGTTCGGCGTGATGGGCGTCTTCGGCCTGGTGCTCGCGGGCATCTACGCCGTGGTGGTCACGGAGAAGCGGCTGGCCCCGCGGCAGGATCCGGCGGAGGGCGGGGCAGGTGCGGATGAACGCGACCGTCTCCGCGTGCTCCTCCCGCGGCTGTTCTCGTCCGTCTCGGTGATCAGCGCCTACATCGGCAGCGGTCTGCAGCTGTTCGTCGCGGGCGCCCTGATCGCCTGGCTGCCCAGCTACTTCAACCGCTACTACAGCATGCCCACCGCGAAGGCCGGGGCTACCGCAGGGCTCTTCGCCCTGATGATCGGAATCGGCATGATCGCCGGCGGCATCGCCTCGGACCGGATCAGCCGACGCGCCCCGGTCCGCAAGTGGGCCGTCGCCATCAGCTGCAGCGTGGGCTCCCTCCTCCTGCTGATGACCGCGTTCCGTCTGCCGGCCGGCCCCGTACAGCTGTTGATGCTGGCGCTGGGAGCCCTGCTGTGCGCCGGAACGGCCGGGCCGGGGGCCGCCATGGTGGCGAACCTGACCCCCGCGGCCATCGCCGCGACGGCGTTCGCCACGCTCACGCTGGCCCAGAGCCTGCTCGGACTCGCCCCCGGCCCCGCGGTCACGGGGATGCTCGCAGACCGGGTCGGTCTGCTGGGCGCGTTCCAGCTCGTCCCGCTCGTGGCGATCGGGGCCACCGCGGCGTTCCTGATCGGCCGCCACTTCTACGACCGTGACGTACGCCGTCTGACCGGGGTCGCCCCGGTGGCGGAGCCGCAGAAGACGGAGGTGTCCTCATGAGCCGTACCACCGAGACGGTGGTCGTGATCGTCCCCGGCTTGCGCGACCACGTCGAGGAGCACTGGCAGACCCTGTTGGCGGACCGGCTCACCGAGGCGGGGCGCAGCGTCCGCATCGTTCCCACGCTGACGCAGGACAGACTGGGCTGCGAGGCAGGCGTCGCCGCACTGGACAAGGTGATGGTGCAGATCGCGGGGCCCGTCGTAGTGGTTGCCCACAGCGCCGGTGTGATCACCACCGTCCACTGGGCCCGGCGGCACCCGGCGCAGGTACGGGTGCAGGGGGCGCTGCTGGTGACGCCGCCGGACCTCGAGCAGCCGTTGCCGGAGGGCTACCCCACCCCCGACGTGCTCGACGGGAACGGCTGGATCCCGGTGCCCCGCTCACCGCTGCCCTTCCCCAGCATCGTCGCGGCCAGCTCGAACGACCCACTGGGCACCGTCGAGCGAGTCGCCGAGCTGGCCCGGAACTGGGGAAGCCGTCTTGTGGAACTCGGTGATGTCGGCCACCTCAACCCCACCTCGGGCCATGGCCGGTGGCCGCGCGCGGAAGAACTGCTCCGCGCGCTCGAAGACGGCTGACCCGCGGCGCAACACCCGCGAAGCGCAACGATGAACACCCGGCACCAACGCCGACCTGCTGTCGCCTCCAGGTCAGCGCACCCGTCCGCATCCGAGCCCCGTCTCAGCAGCCCGCTCAGCCCGCGGAAGGTCCGGCCGCCCCGTACCGGACGCTTCAGTCCCTCACCGTCCCCGTGATGACCTGGCGCGACGCATGGACGTGTCCGGCAGCCGACCGGCTCGGCTATGCCCTCATCGCCGACTTCCAAGCCCCCACCGCGAGGCGCAACGCGCGGCGCGGGCCGGGAGCCGTGTTGGGCCGTCCGGGTCACAGACCGACGCGCAGAAACGATCAGGTGTGCGGCGCGGCCGAACAATCGTGCCGGAGCACACAAGGATCAAGAGGCCGAGATCATCTTTCTTCGAAGGAGAAGCAGCATGGCTGTGCGCTCCCGTCTTGCCGGAACGGCCGTGGGGCAGTCCTTGCGGGTAATCGGTGCACGACGGGCTCGGACCGCTGCTGATTCCCTTTGAATCCGAATGAGAAGGACCTCATGAGCAGCAGCGGCGACATCCAAGCACCCTCCGGGCTCCTGGCCGACATCAGGCACCGATCCGACGGCGACCACCAGGTGTTCGGCATCCACCTGCGGTGGCAGATCGGTGACAACCAGCCCGACCACGGAACCTGGCCGCCGCCGGCGGACTGGAACGAAGGTGACGCTCCATACCCGCGGGTCTACGAGGTGTGGATCAACGGTGAGGCACGGCAGACGGTGTTTCTCCACTGGCCGGCCTGGGACTGGCACCCGTCCAACTCCCACTGGGTGGACCTGGGGGAGGAGCCCGACGCCGAATACCGGGTGAAGATCCGGGCCAAGGTCGACGGCTCGTTCACCGCGTTCACCAACGAGGTCACCGTGGCCGCGGGTGCCGCGGTGGCCTGGTCCGCGCCTCAGAAGTCCCGGGGCTCACAGTCCGGCGCCGCCCCTTCTCCTCGTCACGGCACGATGAATCACCCGCGCAGCCGGGCCGCTGCCGCGATCAGGGACGAGGACCAGTCTCCGATCTGTGCGAAGGCCCGGGCCGAGAACACCAGCACCACCTGGCAGGAGGTGCTGCCGGGGGCCGACCGGATGCTGGCCGACTACCCCTGGAACCACGCCCTGCGCTACCTGGAGTACCGAAAGTTCTTCGAGGGCGGCACCGTCGCGTCGACCGGGAACCCGGCGTTCGCAGGTCTCGACCTGGCTCCTAGCGCGGATCTCGGCGACTGGCCCACGACCCGGCTGGACACCTCCGCCGAAACCCACACGTTCTCGTACGACTACATGGCCTACCACACGGACGAGACCTGGTCGCACCGCTGGTTCATCACCCGCGAGGGGTGGGATCCCCGCGGCGGACTCTCGTGGGAGAACCTGGAGCCCGTGCCGTTCCTGGTCGAGGTCCAGGGGGCCCCGCGGGAGGAGGATTCCACCCAATGGGAGTTCGCCACCCTCCCGACCCTGAGCGGGCGGGCCGCGATCGTGCATGTCTGGGGCGGTCACGGCGGCCCGGACACCCCTGACGGCGGCAACGGCGGCAAGACCGGCGAGTTCTTCCTGTCCGTGTGCGACGTGGTGTTCCACTGACGCCTTCCGGATCCGCGCCCGTCAGGAGTCGCGGAGCCGGTGAGAGTCCATGAGCGGGGCGGCCGCGCGAAGCCACGGCCGCCCTCTCGCGTCACCCCGCGCCGAGGCGCTGCGCCGTGCCATGGCCGACCAACGCGTCCGCCGGCACCGCACCGGCCTGCCCGAGATCGCCAACTGGTGCGACCGAACTGAGCGCACGTCCGATGGCCGGCGCTCGCCGTCAGCGACGCGGGGAGGGAAGTGGCAGGGAGAACCAGACCGCCTTGCCCTCCGCGGTGGGTACTGTGCCCCAGGATTTGGCGAGGGAGTCGACGAGGAGCAGGCCTCGGCCCGATTCCGCGTCCGGGGCGGCGAAGCGGGCTTGGGGCAGCGAGTGCAGCGCGGACGTGTGCGTGGCCACCTCGTCCCCGGCCGGAGCCTCCGGCGGCCTGGGGCGCTTCGAGCGCACCCAGCACCTGAGCTCCAAACCACAGATCGAGGTCTCGGGGGACACGGCGGTCACCCATTGCCCCGTCCAGGCTCCGCACGTGCCCAAGGAGAACCCGAAGACCGACTACTGCTCGTTCTCGGGTGGTACGACAACAAGCTGCGGAGCGAGAATGGCGCCTGGAAGTTCACCGAGGTCGTGCTGACCACCGTGTGGAAGAACAAGGAAGTGTCCGACCCGTCACACTGACGCCGGGCCCGGACAGCGGTGCTGTCTCGTAACGGCTGCCGGGAGGGAAACACAGAGGGAGCCCGGCACGCGCCGAGCTCCCTCAGGTGGATGCGGTGTGGCCCTGGGCGCCACTCAATGTAGTGGGGTGGGCATTGAGGCGACTTGGATTCCGGTGGCTTTGTGCGTCGCAGCGAAGGTGTCGGCCTGACCTCCCTCCTTCATCCTTACCCGGTCCATGGCGTAGTCCGTGCGCACGCCTCGGGCAGCTGCTTGCACAGCGGAATACTCACCTGGCGGCGCAGGGAGCTCTCCGGCCCGGCTATCGGAGACGGTCGACCCGGGTTGCCGATGACCGGCGGCCCCGGTAACGGGCGGCCGCGGAGAGGAAGGCGTCGTTCTCCTCCGGCAGACCGACGGTGACGCGGACGCCGTCGCCGGGGAAGGCCCGGACGAGCACGCCGCGGCGGGCGCAGAAGTCGGCGAAATCGCCGGCCTCCTCCCCCAGCGGCAGCCATACGAAGTTGGCCTGCGAAGGGGTCACCGAGTGGCCGTCGCGGGTCAACAGGAACTGCAGACGCTGCCGTTCGCGGACGATCGCCGCGGAGCGCGAGCGCACCTCCTCGGGGCGGTCGAGTGCGGCGAGGGCGGCGGCCTGGGCGAGCCTGCTGACCGCGAAGGGGACGGCCACCTTGTGGACGGCGGACACCACGGCCGGCGCGGCCACGCAGTAGCCGATGCGCACGCCGGCAAGCCCGTACGCCTTCGAGAAGGTGCGCAGCACGGCCACGTTCGGGCGGTGCCGGGCCAGTGCGATGCCGTCGGGCACGTCGGGATCGTCGACGAACTCCCGGTACGCCTCGTCGAGTACGACCAGGACCCGGTCGGGGAGGCGGTCGAGGAAGTCGCGCAGTTCGCGGCCCCGGACCGCGGTCCCGGTGGGGTTGTTGGGGTTGCAGACGAAGACGACGCGGGTGTCGCGGGTGACGGCGGCGAGCATCGCCTCCAGGTCGTGCCTGTGTCCGGCGTCCAGGGGGACGGTGCGGGCGCGTACTCCGGCGACCCTGGCGAAGACCGGATAGGCGTCGAAGGACCGCCAGGCGCACAGGACTTCGTCGCCCGGGCCGCAGAACGCCTGGATGAGGTCGCGGCAGAGGCTCACCGACCCGCAGCCGACGGTGATCCCCTCCTCGGGGACGGCCAGGTCGTCGGCCAGGCGGCCGACCAGGGTGTCGGAGAACCACTGCGGGTAGCGGTGGCCTTCGACGGCGGCGCGGGTGATGGCCTCGATGACGGCGGGCGGGGGCGGCAGCGGCCCCTCGTTGGAGTTGAGCACGATGGCGTCGGGCGCCGTGCCGGGAATGTTGTAGTCGGGCACGGCGGCCAGGTCGGCTCTGATGGCAACACCCATGGGGCTCCTCGGAGTATGCGGTCGCAGTCAGTTCGGGGCGAGTCGGAACACGTCGTCGGCCAGCAGCCGGATGCGGCGGTGGTCGGCGAGGAGCCGCTCCTGGCTGTCGCCGGTCAGGAAGACGCGCAGCGGGCTGGACAGCAGGTCGACGGTGGGGCGCATCCGGTCGCCCGGGGCCAGCCGGGGCACGGCCAGGTGCACCGTTTCCAGGGCACGGATGCGGGCCAGGGCGTCCTCGTCGACGGCCTCGACGAGCCCGCCGCGGGTGGTCCGCACGTGGACGACCATCCCCTCCCGGTGCTTGCGGTACAGGGTGTCGCCGGGGTGTTCGCGCCGGTACTCCTCGGGGCGTACGCAGGCGAGTGCGAGCAGGTCGGCCTGGTTCCCGTCGAGGCAGGAGTCGTGGTGTCCCGGGTCCATGATGCCGTCGAGCCTCGCGCCCACCTCGACGAGTACCGGCCCGGTGGCGGTCATCATGATCTCCGCGTGGGCGGCGCCGAACCGGATGTCCAGGGCGTCGAGGACGGTGTCCAGATAGGTGACGAGGGGTTCGACCTGTGGCGCGTCGGGGTCGATCAGAACGTCCCGGTCGTAGACCGGCCGGGTGCCGACGAGGGTCTTGTCGTAGCGCCAGACGCCGCAGACATGCCGTGCGCCGCCGGGACCTCGGACGACGTCCACGATGTATTCGGTGCCGTCCAGGAAGGACTGGGCGAGCAGCTCGTCGTTGTGCCGGCCGAAGATGTCCTGGCTTCCGAGGATCTCGGCGGCGGCGGCGCGGACCTCGTCCGGGCCTCGGCAGACGGAGACCTTGTCGGTGGAGGCCGAGCTGAGCGGTTTGACGACGACCGGGTATCCGGTGGTCCGCGCCCAAGCGAGTACTTCCGCCACGTCGTCGGTCTTCAGCTGGTCGGCGCAGCGGATGCCGGCGGCGCGCAGTGCCTCGATCATGCGGTACTTGTCGCGGCGCAGCGCGGAGGTGGCCGAGGGGTTGCCGGGCAGGCCCAGCAGTTCAGCCGTCCGGTCGGCCGGCGGGACACCGGTCTCCTGGCCGGGGAGCACCCCGCAGGGGTGGTAGGAGGCCAGCTCCTTCACCGTACGGGCGGGGTCGGCCTCGTCCTGGACCACGTTGGCCAGGTACGGGCGCAGGTCCGGCGGGGGTACGCAGTCCAGGAACTCGGGGGTGCTCTGGAGGTGTACGACGTCCGCGCCGAGCTTGCGGAAGGCGGCGGGCAGGTACTTGCCGACCGAGTAGCCGTCGACGATCACGCCGACGGGCGTTGTGCCCCGCCGGTCGTGCGGAACGGCGTACGGGTGTGCGTGGTGGCCGGGGTGGTCGGGGGCGGTGGGCATCGCGGGTCCTCTCTTCGTGGGCGGGCGGGGGCCGTCGGCCGGGTGCCGGGGCCCGCTCACGCGGCGGCGACGCTGACGCGGTGGACGGTCCGGGAGACGCCGGGCGGCAGGTCGGTGGCGACGTGGTAGGTGGTGGCGGTCTTCCACAGCAGCAGGTCGTGCGGGGTCCAGCGGTGGGTGTAGGTCCGGTCGGGGTCGGCCAGGAGGGTGTCGACGAGGTCGAAGAACGCCTCGTTCTCGTTGGCGTCGAGGCCCACGACCCGGTCCATGTAGGCGCGGGCGGCGTACAGGAAGCGGCGGCCGGTGTGCGGGTCGCGGCGGACGACGGAGTGTTCGACGGCCGGGTACTGGCGGGCGATGAGGGCCCGTACCTCGGCGATGGACAGGCCCACGTGCTCGGGGGCGATGCGCTGCTGTTTGGTGAGGGTGTGCAGCCCGACGCGGTCCTCCAGGAAGGTGCGCCACTGCTCGGGCAGCCGGTCGTAGACGTCGGCGGCGCTCGCGAAGACGGTGTGGCCGTGGTCCTCGGGCACGTGGACGCCGTGCAGCACGGTGTAGGCGGAGGGGTCGGCGTCGAAGGAGGAGTCCTGGTGCCAGAAGTGGCCGACCCGCTCGATCCCGACCGGCAGGCCGTCCTTGCGCTCGTTGGAGGAGACGAGGATCTCGGCGAACTCGGGGTGGCGCCAGTCGGCGAGGAGGAAGGGGACGGGGCGGCCGATGCGGGCGGCGAGGCCGATCTGCTGCCGGGGGGTGAGTTCGATGCCGCGGACGACGACGAGGTCGCGCCGGTGCAGGGAGTCGACGACGTCGGCGAAGACCTCCGGGCGGGTGAGTTCGGCGTGGGTGAGTCCGCTGTACTCGACGCCGATGAAGGGGGTCAGGTCACGCTTGAGCACGGTTCCTCCTTGTGCCAGGTGTACGGGTTGGTGCGGGCCGCGAGCAGCAGCAGGCAGGCGGCGCAGACCGCCGCTCCGGCGGCCGCCCACGGGGCGCCGGGGTGGCCGGGGGCCGAGAGGTGCAGGGCGAGTTGCGGGGCCGCGATGAAGGCCAGGTTGACGCCGCCGGAGTACAGGCCCATGTTGCGGTCGGCGGCCGGGCCGGAGAGCCGGCTGACGTAGTCGAGCAGTCCGGGGAAGACGACGATCTCCCCGGCCGTCCACACGAGGGTGGCGAGCACCAGCTCCGGCCCGGTGTCGGCCAGGGCCATGAGCAGGAACCCGGTGCCCGCGAGCGCGTAGCCGCTCAGCAGCGTCGCCAGGTGTCCGACGCGTGCCATGCGGAGGTTGAGCGGGACCTCGAACAGGACGATCCCGACGGCGTTGACGGTGAAGACGACGCCGGCCCAGTAGCCGGGCAGGCCGAGGCCGACGATGACGTAGGCGCCGACGAAGACCGAGGGCAGCGCGTAGGCCAGCTGGATGGGTAGCGAGAGGCCGAACACGCTCCAGAACCGGGTGCGTTCGGCCGTCGTCTGCCGGACCGGGCCGCGCGGGCGGGTCTCGTGGCCCGGGCCGCCGGCGGCGGTGTCCGGTCCGGCGGCGGGCCGGCGTTCGCCGCGGCGGTGCAGGAACGCCGCAGCCGCCAGGACGCACAGGGCGTTGGCCCAGAACACGGCGTACGGGTCGAGGGCGTAGAGCAGGGCCCCGAGGAGCGGGCCGGCCGACAGTCCGAGGTTGATGGCGAGCCGGTAGCAGGAGAAGGCGACCTTGCGCTGCTCGGGCGGTGACCCGGCGATCGTGGCCGCGTAGGCCGCCGGGGTGACGATCTCGTACGCGAACCCCCAGATCAGCACCACCGTGATGAGCGCGGGCAGGCCGTTCAGCAGCGGCATCACCGCGACCGCGGCGGCGCCCAGCAGGAAGCCGCCCCTCATCAGGGCGTACGGGTGCAGCCTCGCGAGGAGCCGTCCGGCGGCCAGGTCCGCGGCGAGGGCGCCGACCCCGAAGGTGGTGACGGCCAGGCCCGCCTCGGCCGCGTCCAGACCTCCGCGGCCCAGCAGGTACGGGGTGAGGAAGGGGTAGGCCATGGTGCCGGTGCGGAAGAGCAGGGTGGTGAGGAACAGGGTCCGCAGGGGCGGGGCGAGCCCGGCCACCGTCCGCAGGGTCTCAGCCGGCACGGCGGGTCCCGGCCGGCCGCCGGGCGAACACGGCGCCGGGGTTGAACAGGCCTGCCGGGTCGAGGGCGTCCTTGAGGTCGCGGTGCACGCGCAGGGCGACCGGGCCCAGTTCGCGTTCCAGCCAGTCCTGCTTGAGCTTGCCGACTCCGTGCTCGCCGGTGATGGTGCCGCCGAGGGACAGGGCGAGGGCCAGAATCGCGTCGAACGCCGTCCGGGCGCGGGCGTACTGCTCGGCGTCGTCGCCGTCGTAGAGGACCGTGGGGTGCATGTTGCCGTCGCCCGCGTGGCCGACGACCGCGACGGTCAGCCCCGCGTCGGCGCCGATCCGCGTACAGCCCTCGATCAGATCGGCGATGAGGGTGCGGGGCACGGCCACGTCCTCGGTCATGCAGGCGCCCCGGGCTTCGAGGGCGGCGAGGCTCACCCGGCGGGCACGCAGCAGCAGGGCGCCCTCCGCCGCGTCCTGCGTGGCGTGCGTGTACACCGCGCCGGCTTGCCGGAACACGCGTTCCATCTGGTCGAGTTCGGCTTCGCGGGTGCCTTCCGGCGCGTCGGACTGGCAGAGCAGCAGGGCTTGGTCGCCTTCGCCGGCGAGCTCGGTGCCGAGGTAGGCGGACGAGGCCCGCAGGGAGGTCGCGTCCATGATTTCCATGAGGGAGGGCACGAGGCCGGCCCGGACGATCCGGTTGACGCTGGCTCCCGCCCGGGCCACCGAGTCGAAGGCCGCGATGACGGTGCCGGGCGCGGAGGGCAGCGGGCGCAGGGCGAGAGTGGCCCGCGTGATGACCCCGAGGGTGCCCTCGCTGCCGACGAGGAGGCGGGTGAGGTCGTAGCCCGCGACGCCCTTGACGGTGCGGCGGCCGGTGCGCAGGAGGGAGCCGTCGGCGAGGACCGCGTCCAGGCCGAGGACGTAGTCGCCGGTGACCCCGTACTTGCCGCAGCACAGGCCGCCCGCGTTGGTGGCCAGGTTCCCGCCGAGGGTGCACGTGTCGAGGCTGGAGGGGTCGGGCGGGTAGTACAGGCCGTGGGCGGCTGCGGCCGTCTTCAGGTCTTGGTTGACGACGCCGGGTTCGACTACGGCGATCCGGTTGTCCGGGTCGAGTTCGAGGATCCGGTTCATCCGCGTGGTGGCCAGGACGACGCAGCCGTCGACGGCGTTGGCGGCGCCGGTCAGGCCCGTTCCGGCGCCCCGGGGAACGATCGGGACGCCGGCCGCCGCGCAGGCCCGCACGCATGCTTGCACCTGCTCGGCCGAGGCGGGCAGGACCACCGCGAGCGGCCGGCCGTACGGGGCGAGCGGCATCATGTCGTGGGCATAGCCGATGGTGGCGTCCGGGTCGGTGACCAGGACGCCGCCGCCGTCGAGGGCGGCGCGCAGGGCGGCCAGCAGAGCGGTGGTCATGCCGGCCGCCCGTCGGCCCCGGTGACGAGGATCGCCCGGGCGGGGCACAGGTCGGCGGCCTCGTGGACGGCGGCGGCGAGGTGCTCGGCCGGTTCCGGGTCCAGCAGCAGGACGATGCCGTCGGTCTCGTCCTGGTCGAAGACCGTGGCGGCGGACAGGACGCAGTGGCCGGCGCCGACACAGCGCTCGGGATCGAGGGTGACCTTCACAGGGTCGGCTCCTTCGGTGCGGGGGGACGGGCGGCGGGCGGCAGCGGGGTCACCAGGTCACGGGAAGGGCGTGCACCCCGTACACGGCCATGTCGGACTTGAAGCGGATCTCCTCGACGGGCACAGCCGTGCGCAGCGTCGGGATCCGGCGGGCCACGGCGGCGTAGACCTCCTGGAGCTCCACCCGGGCCAGCGACTGGCCCATGCACTGGTGGGGCCCGTAGCCGAAGGCGAGGTGGCCGTGCGCGCGGGAGGCGGGGTCGAACTCCTCGCCGGCGGGGAAGCGTTCGGGGTCCCGGTTGGCGACGTTGATGGCGGCGATGACGCCCTCCCCGGCCCGGACGAGCCGGTCGCCGACCTCGACGTCCTCGACGGCGATCCGGCGGATGCCGCGCTGGACCACGGTGAGGTGGCGCAGCATCTCCTCGACGGTGTCGGAGAGCAGCTCGGGGTCGTCGTCCGTGCCGAGGGCGGCGAAGTGGCCGGGGTGGCGCAGCAGCGTCAGCACCCCGAGGGAGATCATGTTGGCGGTGGTGTCGTGGCCGGCGGTGAGCAGCAGCAGGGCCATCGCGGCGAGTTGGGGCCGCGTCATGGTCCCGTCGGGCAGGTGCCGGGCTGCCATGCGGCCGATGAAGCCGTCGCGCGGTTCCCGTTCGGTGGCGGCGACGAGCTCCTCCAGGTAGTCCTGGAGGGCCTGCCGGGCGGCGGCGGCGCTCTCGGTGGTGCCGGCGACGACGTTCATGGTGTGGGTCAGGCCGCGGAAGAGTTCGCGGTCCTCGAAGGGCACCCCGAGGAATTCGCAGATGACGGTGAGCGCGACGGGCAGGGCCAGGTCGGCCACGAGGTCGGCCTCTGTGCCGCGGAGCATCCGGTCCAGGCAGTCGTCGATGACGGCGCGCACGGCGGGGCGCCACCGCTCGGCCCGTTTCACGGTGAACTCGCCGAGCACCAGGCGCCGTACGGCGTCGTGGCGCGGGTTGTCCATGACGAGCAGGGTCGGTTCGACGGCGGTCTCGGCAAGGGCGACGGCGCTGGACAGCGGGTAGCCGTGGCGGCTCTTGTCCGCGCTGAACCGGGGGTCGGACAGTACGGTACGGGCGTCGTCGAAGCCGGTGAACAGCCAGGGGCGGACCCCGTTCCACAGCGTCACGCGGGGCACGGTGCCCGCGTCGCGGATGTCGGTGGCCTCCCGGGGCGGGGCGAACGGGCACTGCCGGTCCATGGGGTAGTGCGGGTCGGAAGCCGGGCCGGTCATCGGGTCGGCAATCGGGTCGGTCGTCGGGTCGGTCGTCGGGTCGGTCGTCGGGTCAGTCATCGCGGGTGCTCCGGTCGAGTTTCCGCCACCAGCGGCCGACGAGGGCGTCGTCCAGGGCGGGCGGGGTGATGCCGTGGGCCCGCAGGGCGGCGAGGGTGGCGTCGTTGCGGTGGTCGGGGAGGCGGGCGTCCGGGCGGTCGCACAAGTCCCGGAAGTACTCGCGGTAGGCGAGGGCGGGCAGCGCGGTGCCGCGGGCCTCGGCGTCGGCCAGGCGGCCGAGCCAGGTGTCCAGCGGAACCGCCGGGGTGGTCCGGCCCGTGCGGCGGTCGAGAACGGCGATCAGCTCGGCCAGCGGGGTCCGCCGGGGGTGGTGCAGGTGGTGGACGGTGCCCGGGGCGCCGTCGGCGAGGGCCAGCGCGACCAGGGCCCGGGCCATGGTGTCCACGGGCAGTGCGTCGGTGGCGAGCCTGGGGTCGTCGGGGTGGCAGCCGAGGGTGGTGGAGGTGACGAGGAGCCGGCTGAGGAAGTCGTCCTCGCTGATGGCGCCCGTCGTACTGCCTCCGGCTCGGCCGAGCCGGTAGATCCGGGCGTCGGCGCCGCGTTCGAGGGCCTGTGCGACGAGGTGCTCCGCGGCCCACTTGGCGGCGGCGTAGCCGCGACCGCGCGGATGCCGTTCGCCGGCGGCCGAGGTGGCCTCGGTGATGGTGCGCGGGCGGGTGCCGCCGGGTCCGTCCCGGAACACGCCCAGGGTGGAGACGTGGTGCAGGCGGGCCGGGCGGCCCTGTGCGCAGATCCGCAGGAGTTCGGCGGTGCCGCCGACATTGGGGGCGGCCAGGTGGTGGAAGCCGGACACGTGGTGGACCTCGGCGCCCAGGTGGAGGAGGGTCTTCGCCCGCAGGACCTGCTCCTGGTGGGTGGCGTCGAGACCCAGGCCGGGCCGGGACAGGTCCCCGGGTACGGGCACGATCCGCGGGTCCGAGGCGTCACCGCGCAGCCCGTGGCGGCGCAGGGCGGCGGCCAAACGCCTGCGGGCGGCGTCCGTGTCGGCGGCGCGGACCAGGCACAGGACCGGGCCCGTGGTGCGGTCCAGCAGTTCGGCCAGGACGTGGGCTCCCACGTACCCGGTGGCCCCGGTGAGCAGCACGGCGTCGTTCGGGTCGAAGGGGCCGGGACGGTCGGGGAAGACGATGCCGGGGTCGAGCCGCGCGTCGTCCGGCCCCACCGGCAGGGTCGCCGGATCGGGCCCCCGCAACAGCCGGGCCACCGCGCGTACGGTCGGCTCGGCGAGGAAGTCGGCGACGGCGATCCGGACGCCGAACTCCCTCTCGATGCGGCCCAGGAGCCGGATGACCCGCAGGGAGTGGCCGCCGTGCGCGAAGAAGTCCTCGTCCAATGAGCCCGCGGGCCCGCCCAGCACGTCCTCCCACAGGGCGAGCAGCCGCCGCTCGGCCGCGTTCGCGGGGCCGTCCGCCGGGCTGTCGGCGAGGAGCCGCTGCTGCCGGAGGGCGGCCAGCCGGGCGGCGAGCGCCGACCGGTCGGCCTTGCCGTGGCTGCCCGTCGGGATGGCGGGGACGGGTACGGCCAGCCGGGGCACCATGTGGCCCGGGAGCAGCCGGGCCAGATGGGCGCGGGCGTCCTGCGGCGCGGCGGTGCCGACGTAGCCGACGGCGAGTTCGGCGTCGGTGCCGGTGCCCGTGCCGGTGTCGGTGTCGGTGCCGAGGAGGACGGCGACGGCCTCCCTGACGCCGGGGTGTTCCGCGAGCGCGGCCTCGATCTCGCCGAGTTCGATGCGGAAGCCGCGCAGCTTGATCTGGTGGTCGAGCCGGCCGAGGTAGTCGACGGCTCCGTCGGGCAGTCGGCGCACGCGGTCCCCGGTGCGGTAGCAGCGTCCGGCGCCGGCGAGTGCGGGATGGGTGGTGAACAGCTCGCCCGTCCGCTCCGGGTCGCCCAGGTAGCCGTCGCCGAGTCCGGCGCCGGAGAGCCACAGTTCGCCGGGGACGCCGGTGGCCGCGAGCCGTCCGTGGCGGTCCACGACGTGGGCCGCGGTGCCGGACAGGGCGGTGCCCACGGGCACCCTGGCCCGGGCCTCCGCGGGGTCGGCCCGGTGCGTGGTGGCCAGGATCGCCGCCTCGGTCGGGCCGTATCCGTTGATGACGACCCGATCCCGGGCGAAGTGCCGCGTGTCGTGGACGTCCGCGGGCTCGCCCGCGACGAGCAGCACGCGCACACCGGCCAGGTCGGGACGGTCCAGGGCGCGCAGCAGGGAGGGCACGGTCACCATCACGGTGACTCCGGCGGTGCGCAGGGTTCGGGTGAGGGCCGGGCCGTCGGCGCGGGTGGCGTCGTCCGCGTACACCAGGGTGGCGCCGGAGACGAGCGGCATGAACTGCTCGAAGGCGGCCACGTCGAAGCCGGGCGAGGTGAGTTGGAGCCAGACGTCGTCCGCGGTGAAGGGGTGCCGGGCGAGGCAGGCGAGGAGGGTGTTGGCGACGGCGCGGTGGGAGACGGCGACGCCGCGGGGGCGCCCGGTGCTGCCTGAGGTGTAGATGACGTAAGCCGGGGCGGCGGGATCGCCGGGGTCCGCGGCGGGCTCGGCCGCCTCGCCGGGGGCGGTGAGAGCCTCGATGTCCAGGACAGGCGGTCCTCCGGATGCCTCCGTGCCGGGCCCGAACAGGGTGTCGGCGGTGTCCTTGGCGCAGACCAGCGCGCCGGCATCGGCGTCGGCGATGCAGTGGCGCAGCCGCTGCGCCGGGTACGCCGGGTCGAGCGGCACGTAGGCGGCTCCGGTCTTGAGCACGCCGAGGAGGGTCGCGGCGAGGAACGGGGAGCGCTCCAGGCACACGGCGACGCGGTCGCCGGGGCGGATCCCGCGGGTGGCGAGGCGGGCGGCCACGGAGTCGGCGAGCCGGTCGAGTTCGGCGTAGGTGAGGCTGGTGCCGGCGTCGGCGACCGCGGTCTTGTGCGGGCGGGCCGCGACCTGCCGGGCGACGAGGGCGGGCAGGGTGGTTTCCGCCGCCCGTGGGCCCGGCTCCGGGGCGCGGCCCAGCCGTTCGTACTCCCCCGGTTCGTACAGGGTGACGTCGCGCAGCGCCGGGTCGCCGTCCGCGAGGCGGTCGAGCACGGCGGCCAGTTGGCCCGCCAGCCGCGCTGCGGTGGCACGGTCGTAGAGGTCGGTGCTGAACTCGACCTCGACGTCGAGGCCGTCGCCCTCCTCCTCGAAGGTGAAGGCCAGCTCGAAGGTGGCGGTGTCGCGATCGTCGGCGTCCCAGGGCTCGGTCCGTGCACCTGGCAGTTCCAGCGCACGCGGCCGGCACTGGCGGTAGTTGACGACGGCCTGGAAGGGGACGGCCGCCCGTGCGGTGGTGGCCGGCGCGAGTTCCCGGCCCACGGTCTGGAAGGGGACGTCCTGGTGGTGCAGGGCCTGGGTGCAGGCGGTGCGGACACGGGCGAGCAGGGCGTCGGCCGTGGCGTCCGCGTCCGCCTCGACGCGGACGGGCAGCAGGTTGACGAAGCAGCCGACGAGGTCCTGTGCCCCGGCCCGGCTGCGTCCGGCGGCGAGGGCGCCCAGGGTGAGGGTGTCGCGTTCGCTGTGGGCGGCCAGGACCGTGTACACGCCGGCCAGGCAGAACATGTACGGGCTGACGCCGTGCCGGCGGGCGGCCTCGGCGTGGCGGGCGCGCTGCCCGGAGCCGATCCGCAGCCGTACCCGGTCGCCGGATCCGCTGAGGACGGCGGGGCGGGGGCGGTCGGTGACCAGGTCGAGCCCGGCGGCTCCCCCGTCGAGCGCGCCCCGCCAGAACCGGGTCGCGGCGGTGAGGCGTTCGGGCCGGGGTTCGAGGGCGTCGCGCAGGTGCTCGGGGTAGGCCGGGCTCAGGGGCGGCAGGTCCGCGGCCGGGTCCGCGTACAGGGCGGACAGTTCGGAGGTGAAGAGGTCCAGGGACCAGTCGTCGGCGATGGCGTGGTGGACGGCGAAGTGAATCAGGGTGCACCGGGCGTCGAGGGTGAGCACCAGGGTGCGCAGCAGCCGGGTGCCGTCGGCGTCCGGCCCGGCCGCGCGGTGCTCGGCAGCCAGGGTGCGGGCCCGGTCCCGGCGCTCTCCGGCCGGAAGGCCGGTGAGGTCCGTATGGCGCAGCGCGGCGCCCGGGTCGGCGGTCAGACTCTGCCACCAGCCGTCTGCGTCGCGCCGTACGACGGTCCGCAGGGCGGCCTGGCGCCGGCCCAGCAAAGTCAGGGCGTTCCGCAGCCGGGGCAGGTCGAGCGGGCCGTCGACGGCGTAGCCGCGTCCGATGACGTACCGGTCGGTGGATCCGGTGGCCTCCTGCTCGAACCAGATCCCCTCCTGGGCGGGCGACAGCGGCAGCCGGCCGGGGTCCGCGTCGGGGGCGGGCTCCGGCGGTACGGCCGCGGTGGCGGTGGCGGAGGCCACGCGGGCCGCCAGGGCCCGGACGGTCGAGGTGGTGAACAGGTCGGCGATCGTCAGGGCCACGCCCTGGTCGCGTTCCAGCCGGGCCAGGATCGCCATCGCGGACAGGGAGTCGCCGCCGG
Organism: Streptomyces sp. NPDC054849; assembly: GCF_053610945.1. Lineage (NCBI taxonomy): Bacteria > Bacillati > Actinomycetota > Actinomycetes > Kitasatosporales > Streptomycetaceae > Streptomyces > Streptomyces sp. NPDC054849. Next base: position 193,879 of record NZ_JBSGZI010000001.1, on the reverse strand, counting down.
CGGCGAAGAAGTCTGTGTCCGGGCCGACGACTCGGCCGAGGACGGCCTCCCAGTGCCCGGAAACGGCGCGCAGGACGTCGGCCTCCGCACCAGCGCCTGCCGGGGCCCGGCCGGCCTGTCCGGGGACCGCCGCGGCCGCGCGGTGGGCGAGGGCGGCGAGCAGACGGCGGTCGGCCTTGCCGTTGGCAGTGGTCGGCAACTCCGGCAACACGGAGACGACGGCCGGAACCGCCGGTTCGGGCAGGATCCGGGCGACGTGGGCGGTAAGCACGGCGGCCTGGACACCGAGGCCGGGCCGGGCATCGGGGTCGGCCTCGACGCCAAGGGCGGCCCGGGAGCCCAGGTCAGCCGGGATGCTCAGGTCGGCCGAGGAGTCCGGGTCGGCCGGGACACCGAAGGCGGCCGGGGCATCCAGGTCGCCCAGGACGGTGAGGGCGGCAGGGGAATCCTGGTCGGCCAGGACGCCGAAGGTGGCCCGGGAATCCAAATCCGGGACGCTCAGGTCGGGCCGGGCGTCCGGATCGGCCGGGGCCTCGGGGACCGCCGGGGAGGCCGGGGCCGGGGCCCTGAGGGCCGCCGGGGCCTCCGGCGCAGGGGCTGCCCCCGGTGTCAGGGTGACGTAGGCGGCCAGTCGGCGGGTGGCCGTGGGGCCGTACGGGACCACGGCGGCCTCGCGGACCGCGGGGTGGGCCAGCAGCGCGCGTTCCACCTCGGCCGGTTCGACGCGGTGGCCGCGGATCTTGACCTGATCGTCGAAGCGCCCCAGGAAGGCCAGTTCGCCGCCGGGGAGCCGGCGGACCCGGTCGCCCGTCAGGTAGGCGGTGCGTTCGGGCCGGCCGGGCTCGGGGACGAACCGCTCGGCGGTCTGCTCCGGCCTGCCGCGGTAGCCCCGGGCGACGCCCGGGCCGCCGATGCAGAGTTCGCCCTCCTCGCCCGGCGCGGCGGGGGTGCGGTCGGGGCGCAGTACGTGGGCGGTGGCCCCGGCGATGGGGCGGCCGATCGGCACGTCCCGCCAGCCGCTGTCCCAGTCGTCCGGGGTGTCGAAGGTCTGCCAGCAGGCGTAGACCGTGGTCTCGGTGGGCCCGTAGCCGTTGACGATCCGGCAGCCGGGCAGCTCGCGCAGCGCGGTCCGCACCGCGTCCGCGTCGGCCCGGTCACCGCCCGAGACGCACAGGCGCAGCCCGCGCAGGTCCGCCGTGATGTGCTCCATCGCCAGCCGGAACAGCGGGGCGGCCAGCCGCAGGACGGTCACCCCGTGGCGGGCGCACTCCCGGCCGATGTCGTGCACGCCGGGCCGGTCGGACTGCGGCAGCACGAGCCGGGCGCCGTTCAGCAGGGCGCCCCAGATCTCGAAGACGGAGGGGTCCACGTGGAGCGGGGCGAGCTGGAGGACGGTGTCGGCGGCGGTCAGTCCGGCCTCGGGGGCGTGCGCCAGCGCGAGGACGGAACGGTGCGCGACCTGGACGCCCTTGGGGGCGCCGGTGCTGCCGGAGGTGTGGATGACGTAGGCCGGGGAGTCCGGCCCCGCAGCGGCCTCCGGGACGGCGGCGTGCGCCGCGCCGAGGGCCGGGTCCGATGCGTTCTCGTTGACCGGCAGGATCATTACTTCGGCGGGCAGGAAGGCACGCAGCCTCGGGACGTCCCGGTCGGCGGCGAAGACGGTGCGCAGGTGGTTGTCGAGGACGAGGGAGCGGATCCGGTCGTCCGGCGCGTCGGGGTCCAGGGGCAGGTAGGCGCCCCCGGCCAGGACCGACCCCAGCAGGGCGGCGATCGTACCGGGCGAGCGGTGGGCACAGATCCCGACGGGCTCGCCGGGGGCGGTGCGGCCCGCGAGGAGCCGGGCGGCCGCCTCGGCCCTGGCGGCGAGTTCGCCATAGCCGATCCGGAGGTCGCCGCGGACCAGCGCGGTGCGGTGGGGGTGGGCCCGGGCCACGGCGGTGAAGGCCACGCCGAGGGTGGTGGCGGTGTCAGTGGTGGTGTTCACGGAGCCGGGGTCACCTCCTGCGGGCCGCGTTCGAGGGCCTCGACGACGCTGGCGGTGTCGAAGAGGTCGAGGTAGCGGGAGATCAGTCCATCGCGGACGGTGAACACGTTCATCCACTGGGCCTCGTAGCGCGCCTCGTTGGCCAGGACGAGGGTGCGGCTCACGCCCAGCACCACGATCCGGTCCCCGGCGTCGAGGTAGTCGTAGGCCTCGCACTCCTGGACCCGGATCAGCTCGCGGACGATGGCGAAGAACTCGCGGAAGCCCTCGACGCCGCGGTAGACGCCGGCCCACGGCAGCGAGGCGGGGCCGTGGTAGACCCATTCGAAGTCGGGGGCGAGCAGCTGCTCGATGTCGGCGAGGCGGCCCTCGTCGAACAACCGGAAGAAGCTGCGGATCACTTCCACGTTCTGCGTGCTCATGCGTTGCTCCTCGAATCGGCGGGGGTGCGGGTGCGCGGCGTACGTCGCTTCGGCCGGCCGGACAGGCGCTGGCCCAGCCGGAACAGGGCGGCGTGGGCGAGGAGCCGGACCGGGCCGGTGCGGGAGAGCCGGCGGGCGCTGCGCATGACCTGGCGGATCTCCCGCTCGGTGGCGGTCAGTGGCAGCAGGAACACGTCGTAGACGACGAAGGCGCGGGCGCGGTTGATCCACCAGAGGATGAGGGCGTACGTCATCCACTCGCCTTCGGGGTCGACGAAGCGGCCGAGGACTCCGGGTACGCGTGGTTCGAACCGGCCGAGCATGCCCTCGGCGAAGCGGCGGCCGACCACTCCGCGCGGCCCGTCGTCCATGGCCGCGAGCCCGGCGCGCACCAGGTCCGACAGGGCCCCGACGCGTTCGGGCAGGCCCAGGGCGTCGACCTGGCCGATGGCCTGGAGGGCGAAGTGGGCGCCCAGGCCGTGGGCGTGGTGGGTGCGCAGTTCCTCGACCAGCAGCGGGTTGGCCCGGCGCGCGGCCTCGTGGACCTCGTCGGATACGAGGGCGGCGCCGGTGGGGAAACAGCCGTAACTCAGTGCCTTGGACAGGCTCATGAGGTCGATGTCGGGGAGCCGGCCGTGGTGGGCGAAGCGGGTGCCGCAGCGGTAGTAGGACGTCAGGACCTCGTCGACGCCGACGAGGTAGCCGTGCTCGGCCCGGCCCTCGGTGACGGCGTCGAGGAGGGGACCGGGGATCGCGGCGTAGGCGTCGGAACTGCCGTGGACCAGTTCGATCCACACGAGTCCGATGTCGCCCCCTGCCGCCTCCTCGCGGAACTCGTCGACGGCGTGCGGGGTGAAGGGGTCGATGTAGCGGATGTCGTCGTAGAGGGGGCCGAAGGGCGCGCGGGTGCGGCCGGCGGCGGTGGCCAGCAGGGAGACGAGGGTCTTGCCGCCGTAGTTGTGCTTGAAGACGACGATGCGCCGCTGCCGGGGGCGGGCGAGGCGGGCCAGGGTGATGGCGCTCTCCACCGCGGACGCGCCGCTGACGGCGGGGAAGGTGTGGGGCAGGCCGGTTTCCCGGGCCAGGACCTCTTCGAGCTCGCGGACGTGGTCCCGGGCCGGGTCGTGGCCCCGTACGACGTCGGTCAGGGCATCGGCGGGGTTGTGGCCGGCCACGCCGAGCCCGGCTCCGCAGAGCCCGTCGACCAGGTCCAGTTCGCGGCCCGAGTCGAGGCGGACGGTGAGCCGGGAGCCCTTGGCGCGGACGACGTTCAGCGCGCCGTGCAGCTTGCGCTGCATGCGCGCCGCCATCGGGTTGACGTGGCGGGCGTACAGGTCGAGGGTGGCCTGCCGGTCGGCGGCGGCCGCCGCGAGGACGCGGTGCACCGGGGCGGCGGCGTCCCAGCGGGGCAGCAGCCGGGCGATGACGGCGCGCATGGCGACGGTGTTGCCGCCGTAGGTGTTGGAATGCAGGAATCCGGTCTGCGGGGTGGTCCACGGCTCGAACGTGTCGTGGGTGCCGGTGAAGGCGCCGAACGGGACCTCGTGCCCGGTGAGGGATTCACCGAGGACGACGAGGTCGGGGCGGAGCGCGGTGACGGCGGGGTCCGCCGGGCTGTCCGGGGCGATGTCGCTGAGGTCGACGACGATGCGGGCTCCGGTGGCGCGCGCGGTGCGGGCCAGTTCGGCGACGGCGGCCCGGGCGCTGTCGTCGAGGAGTTCGGGGGCGCGTACGACGAGCCCGCACACCGAGGTGCCGGTGCCCTGCAGGGCGGAGCGCAGGCCGTCCACGGTGGTGTGGGTGAGGAGGCCGGGGGCGAGGGCGAGGTCGGGGCCTTCGGCGAGGGGGTCGGCGCGGCGGGCGAGGGTGCCTTCGGGGTCGAGGACCAGGACCCGGCCTCGGTGGACGGCGGCGGTCGCGGCGGCGCGGTGGCGCAGCAGTTTGACGGCGCCGTGCAGGGCCTCGTAGCGGGAGTTGGCGAAGAAACTGCGGTAGCGGGTGCCGGCCGGGCGGCCGCCCAGTTCCCGGACGAACTCGCTGAGGAGGTGGCCGGCCTGCGCGGATTCGGCGGTCACGAACCAGGACGGCATGGCGAAGACGGGCTGTTCCTGCGCGATGAGGTCGGCCAGGATGCCGAGGGTCTGCGGGCCGGCCGGGCGCAGGTGCGACACGGGGCCGGGTGGGGCCTGGGGGTTCGGGTTCATGACGCCATCTCGCTCGTGGGAGGGATCCCGGCGGCGGGTGTCCGCGGGACCCGGTGTTCTTTGCAGAACCGGTTGCGGGGTCGGCCGCGGCGCGCGGCCGGCGGTACCGAGGCCGGGCGAAGGCCGATCAGCGGGCCGGCACCGGGCAGGGCCGGGCGGCGGGGGCGCGCTGTCAGGTGCACTTGCCCGCCGCCCCGGCCCCAGGAGACCGCGACACACACGGCGCCGGACTCCACACCGTCGGCAGAACTGCCGCCGGCCAGGACCGGGCGACGGGGAGCGCGCTGTCAGGTACGCTCCCCCGCCGCCCGGGGTGTCAGGAGGCCGTGACGCGCTTCGCGTCGGCCTCTTCGCCGGCCCAGATGAGGGCGACGGGGGTGGTGGAAGGTTCCACGGGGGTGGCGAGCCAGCCCGTGAGTGCGCCGTCCTGGGTGACGAGGACCGCGGCGGAGCCAGCGGGCAGCTCCAGCGTCCAACCACTGCCGGTGACCCGGTCGTCCGCGTCGGTGGGGTTGAACGCGCCGATGACGCGGACGCCGCCGGGGCCGGAGCGGCTCAGGACGCGGGCCCGGCCGTGCGCCGTGGTCCAGCGCGGCCCGGCCGGGGCCGGGAGCGCGGCGGCGAACGCGGCGACGAACGCGGCGACCGCGCCCCCAGCGGGCTGGTCGGCCGGGAACCTCAGTTCGCCGGGGAGGTCGCCCTCGGGGTGCCCGGCCCGCAGCACGGCGACGGGGACGGGGGTGCCGTCGGCGGCGGGCGCGGGCTGCTCGTCGAGCCAGCCGAGACCGATCAGCCGCCCGGAGTCGGCCAGTTGACGGTGCACGGCGTCGGCGAGCTCTGCGAGGACCGTGCCGCCGGTGCGCTGCCAGGCCCCGGTCTCGGGCAGGGCCCGGTCGACGAGGACCACCGCGTCGCGGTCCAGGACGCTGCCGGTCAGCAGGTCACCGTGGCGTTCGAGGAACGCGGCCAGCAGTCGCAGGCCCTCGGCGTTGGCCTGGTGGGAGCCGGCCTCGGCTAGCGGCGCACCCGGGGTGTACGGCGGTGCGTGCAGGCCGGGATCGACACCTTCGGCGCGCAGTCCGTCGGGGTCCATGTCGACCAGGGGGCCCCAGTTCTCCGTGGCGCAGGCGGTGTAGACGCCGACGGTGGTGGAGCCCAGCAGGAGGGCCAGCAGGGCGTTGAAGACGGGAGTCGCCGGCCGGGCGAAGGACTCGTCGGTCCAGGTGAACCCCCAGTTCGCCTCGACCACGTCGGTGCCGCCGAGGAGGATCCCGGCCAGGTGGGACCCGAAGGCGGCGGTCTCCCGCGCCGGATTGCCGATCCATTCGGTGTGGCCGACGAAGTACCCGGAGCCCTGGATGGCGCGCTGCCGGGCTGCCCAGGCGTCGAAGGCGGCGCGCGGTGCGGTGACCCCGGTCAGGGGGACGTTGGCCAGCCGGGCCGGGCCTTCGGGGAAGAGCGCGGAGATCCGGTCCCACAGGCCGACGATGCCGTGCCCGGACCACCGGGACCACAGCTGCCGCGTGGCGCTGGTCCACCGGGTGACGTCCTCGGCGGCGAGGGCGGCCTCGTCGGTCAGGCCGCGGCCGGTGAGCCAGTGGGCGAAGGCGCGGCGGGCGGCCTGCGAGGCGTCCTGGGCGTCCACGGGGAGGTGGGCGTCTCCGCAGGTGCCCTCGTTGCCGAGCTGGAGGGCGACGACGGGGCCGTCGGGGGCGGTGGCCCCGGCGACGACCTCGTCGGCGACGGCCTTCAGCCAGGTCTCCGTCTCGGCCTGGACGGCCGGGTCGAGGAGGCTGGGCAGCGGCTTGCCCTGGGAGGTGAGGACGGTGCCGTCGAGCCCCTGATAGGGGGTGTGTCCGGGGCCGCAGAGCCGGTCGGGCAGCCCGCCCAGCTGGACCTCGGCGTGGATGAAGGGGCCGGGCTTGAGGAGGACGCCCAGTCCGGCGGCCGCGGCGAGCTCCAGCAGTCCGACGACGTCGCGCTGAGGGTCGGTCTTCCCGGTGAAGTCGAAGGAGGAACCCCCCTCGCCGAGGGGCCCGCCGGTCTCGTGGAAGCGCCAGGGGAGGTAGCAGGACACGACGTCGACGCCCAGGGCGCGCAGTTCGCGCAGGTTGGCGGCCCAGTTGGCGGGGTCGGCCCGGTAGTAGGGGTACTCGCCGACGACGACGGGCCGGCGGGTGCCGGGGACGAGCGCCTCGGCGAGTGCGGTGCGCGGCGTGGGGCTCATGCGTCCGCCCCTTCGTGCGGAGGTACGAGGACGACCTTCAGGGCGGTGTACTCGGCGCCGGGGACGGCGGCGAGGGCCTTGAACGCCTCTTCGTGGTCGGCGAGGGCGAAGCGGTGGGTCACCACGCGCTCCAGCGGCAGCTGCCGGGCCAGCTCGACGGCCTTGGGGAAGATCATGCTGTTGTAGTCGCCGGCGCCGATGATCTGCAGGCCGCGCTGGAGCAGGGTGAGCGGCCGGACGGTGGCGGAGGCGTTGCTGTTGAAGCCCATGACGACGACGCGGCCGCGAACGGCGGCGTAGCCGATGCTCTGCTCCAGGAGGTTGCCCACGGAGTCGACGACGAGGTCGCCTCGCTCGGTGAGGGCGGGGTCGTCCGGGGTGTGGACGGTGACGCGGCCTCCGAACTCGGGGGTGTCGAAGATCTCCTGGCCGAGCCGGCCGCGTACGGGGTCGGGCTCCACGAGGAGGACGGTGGCGCCGTACCGCTGGGCGGCCATGGCGGTGACGACGCCCATGGGGCCGCCACCGACGACGACGGCGGTCTCGCCCGCCGCCAGGCGGCCGGCCTCGATGTTGTTGAGTGCGCAGGCGAGCGGTTCGACGACGACGGCGCGGTCGAAGTCCATGTCCTCGGGGATGGCGTGGAAGAAGAGCTCGGGGAGGCGGATGAACTCGGCGAAGGAGCCGTCGTAGTCCAGGCCGACCTCGGTGCCGGCCTTGCGGCCGCAGAAGTTCCAGTGGCCTTCGACGCAGGTGGGGCAGTTGCCGCAGTACAGGGTGGGGTTGACGATGACCCGGTCGCCGACGGCGAAGCGGGTGACGCCCGGGCCGGTGGAGTCGACGACGCCGACGGCCTCGTGGCCCATGACGACACCGGTCTCGGCGGGGAACTTGCCGACGAGGACGCTGCGGTCGGTACCGCAGATGCCGCTCTGGGTGACGCGGATGACGATGTCGTCCGCGGCCAGGGGTTCCGGCTTGGGGTGGTCGACGAGGGCGAGCGTGCGGTCTGCGGTCAGCGTCAGCGCCTTCATGATTCCTCCGTCACGGGCGCGGCGGCGGCGCGGCCCAGGTCCCAGCGGATGGTGTCGAGCAGTTGCTTGTGGAGCTCGGGGGTGGCGGCGGCGATGCAGGATTTCTGGTTCATCGGGCCGAGGTCCACCAGCGAGGTGTCGCCGAGGTCGTCGCCGTAGGCGTCCGTGATGACGACGCCGGCCTGCCGGGCGAGGTAGACGACGGCGGCGATGTCGTAGGGGAAGAGGTGCAGGATCGAGCCGCGGCCGACGCGCAGGAACGCCTCTTCGGTGTCCGGGTGGTCGCGCAGGATGCGGTTGCCGATGTCGACGTAGGCGTCGAGCTGCCCGGTGATGATGCGGGAGATGGAGAAGGTGCTGCTGTTGAAGACGAAGATGCCGCCGGTGTTGGCCGAACTGTCCACGAGGTGGCCGTACGCCCGGGTCATCAGGTCCATCGGGTGGCCGTTGAACTCGATCGACCAGAACATGTGGGTCGGGTCGGTGTTCCGGCTCAGCCGCGGGACCGGGGTGGTGAATCCGCCGCTGTCGAGGCCGTCGGTGTCGTCGCCGTACAGCCACGCACCGCTCTTGATCTCGACCAGGCAGGCGGCGTCGACGTCGGCGAGGGTGGGCTTGCCGTCCCCGTAGGGGGCGGCCGCGATGGACACCATGCCCATTTCGAGACCGGCCGAGGTGGGACGGGTGCCGTCGATGGGGTCGACGACCAGGAGGACCTGCGGGTCGGGGGCGAGCTCGACGTAGGAGCCGTCCTCGGTGTAGAGCGCCGCAGGTACGTGGGCGTGTTCGCGCAGGTAGTCCAGTACGGCCTTCTCCGCCACCTCGTCGACGTCGAACTGGGCGTCGCCGCCGGGCGAGTCGCCGTGCACGCTGCGTTCGCGGCCGGTGGCCTCGTAGGCGAGGAGTTCGGCGCGGACGTGCTGCCCGAGGGAGATGAGCAGCCGCTTCATCGGGTTGTCGGCGGTCATCGGGCCAGCTCCGCGAGGAAGAGGTTCTCCAGCTTGTCGCAGATCTCCTCAGCCTGGTCCATGGTGAGGATCAGAGGCGGGCGGATCTTGAGGACGTTGCCGTAGCCGTACCGCGAGGTGCGCAGGATCAGGCCGTGGTCCATCGCCTTGGTGGCCAGGTGGTTGGTGAGCTTCACGGCGGGCTTGCCGTCGGCTTCGGCGATCTCGAAGCCGATCATCAGTCCGACGCCGCGGACGTCCACGATCTCCGGGTAACGGCGCTTCATGTCGTGGAGGCGTTCCATGATGTAACCACCGGTGCGGGTGACGTTCGCCAGGAATTCGGGCTGCCGCACGATGTCGAGGGTGGCGTTGGCCGCCGCGGCGGCCAGCAGGTTGGCGCCGTAGGTGAACGAGTGGTGGTTCGCGGGGAGGCCGGCGAGCCGCTCGTTGGTGATGATGGCGGCGACCTGCGCGCCCGATCCGCCGAGGCCCTTGGCCGTGGTGATGGCATCGGGTTCGACGTCGAAGTACTGGGCCGCGAACATGTGGCCGGTACGACCGATGCCCGTCTGGATCTCGTCGAATATGAGGGCGATGTTCTGCTCGTCGCAGAAGGCGCGCAGTTTCTGCATGTAGCCGTCCGGCGGGACGATGTTGCCGCCGTTTCCGGATATCGGCTCGATGAGGACGGCGGCGACCCGGCCGGAGCTGGCGTATTCGACGAAGTCGTCGAGCCGGTCCACGCACATCATCCCGCAAGAGCCCTCCTTCTGCCCGTAGAAGCAGCGGAAGCAGTACGGGTCGGGGACCTGGAGGGTACCGGGAAAGAGGTTGGGGAACGGCTCGCGGCGGAACGCGTTGCCCGACATCGACGTCATCATCATCGTCTGTCCCACGTGACTGCGGAACAGCGTGATGACCTCGGACTTGCCGGTGGCCATCTGGGCCATCTTGATGGCGCCCTCGTTGGCGGCCGAGCCGCCCGAGACCTTGGGGTGCACCTTCGTCAGGTTGTCCGGGGAAACCTCCACCAGCCGCTGGACCAGGCCGTTGACCGGTTCACTCTGGTAGGAGGAGGTGATGTGGACCACCTTGTCGAGCTGGTCCTTCATCGCGGCGACGACGGCCGGGTGGGAGTATCCCAGGCTCAGGTTGAACGTGGCCGACGCGCAGTCGAGGTAGCTCTTCCCGTCCTCGTCGTAGAGGTAGACACCCTCACCCCGCGCCATCTTGTAGTCGCTGACGGGGTAATAGATGTGCTCGGTGACATCCTTGGTTTCCATCGGTCCCTCTCACACGGGTCGTTCGAGAACGTCGAGGCATGGACGGCGGAATGCAACTCGCGTCCAAGTGAAAAGAATTGGGATACGGCTTGCTGCCGGTGGGGGGCGGCCCGGATATTTCACCCGATGCAGACAGGGGATCTCACGGCGGCGCCTTCTCTTTCATAAGATCACATCCCAACTCGCCCTGACAAGCGACCTTTTGGAGATGTGAATCTCTTTTACGATCCGGATTCTCCAATTCCCTATCCGGGAAATGCGAGAGCGCCGGCGGAGCCGCTCAGGGAATGGGACACCGCCGTCGCCGCACGGGCGGCGGGCAGCCCCGCGGGCCCCAGCGCGGCCACGGCCCGCAGCGTGCGCCGGGACGCCTCGTCCCGGGTCAGGCCGGGCCAGCACAGGTTGTGCAGTCCGGACGCCGCGATCAGGGCGCCCGCGGCCACCGCGTGCGGTGCGGAGCGGTCGGGTTCCTCCACCGACCGCCGCACCCTTCTCAGCGCTTCGGAGGGCCGAATGCCGGCCCGCCCGCCGGGCGACTGCCCCCCGCCCGGATACCTCCCCGGGCGGGGGGCGGCGAGCGCCGCGGGACCCAGGCGTTCCACCCAGTCGGACGGCGCCCGGTCCCGGCCGGAGGCCTCGATGTGCGCCAGGAACGCGTCCAGCACCGGGTCGCCGTTTCGGCCCCGCCCGGTCGGCCGGACCCGGTCGCCGGACAGGTCCAGCCGGCCGGCCAGCGCGCCCTGGAGCAGCATCGCGCCGGCGAGGCCCCTGCCCGTCTCGGTCTCGCGGCGCGGTGGCGGGAAGCTGCCGTGCGCGGCGGCGCACAGGGCGTAGAACTGCGCCGGCGTCGTCACGTCAACGCCGCCTCCAGCGCGTCCAGCACCCCTTCGGGCGAGGTGAACACATGGCCTTGGAGGCCCAGTTTGCGTGCGGCGTGCACGTTCTCGGCCCGGTCGTCGACGAACAGGATCTCCTCGGGAGGCAGTCCGAGCTCGCGGACGCACCACTCGTAGGCGGCGGGCTCGGGCTTGGCGCTGCCGATCCGGCAGGACAGTCCACGGACCGCGAACCGCTCCAGCCACGGCTGGGTGGCCTCGTACCGGACGGCCAGGTCCTCGGGAATGTTGGAGAGGAGGCCGAGCACGAACCCCCTGTCGTCGAGGACGCCGAGGAGGTCCACGGCTCGCTGGTCGACCTCGCTCCAGCTGGCGAGGTCAGCGGCGGTCAGCTCCTCGGTCAGCCGCCGGTCGAGCGGGATGCCCAGGTCCGCGAAGACCGCCTGCCAGTAGCCGGGCCCGGTGACCTCGCCGCGGTCATAGGGGGGCCGCTGTGACCAGTACGCCGCCCAGAAGCGGTCGGGGTCGCCGCCGGCCGTGCGTTCCAGGACGGTCATGGACTCGGGCGCCTGGACACGCGCGATGACACCGAACATGTCGAAGAGGACGGCTTTCATCCTTCGGTTCCTCACGTTGCGTTGTACGGGTTTCAGAGTGTGGTGACGGATTCCGCACGCCCGGGGTCCCGTGGGCGGGACACGCCGCCGGGGTCAGGGGCGTTGCGGCGCAGCCACAGGCTCAGCACGCCGCAGACGACGGCAAGCAGGAACAGCAGCAGCGGCACCGTCTTCACCTCCATCGTGTCGATGACGGCACCCAGCAGGGGCGGGAACGCCACGCCGCCGATCATCGAGGCGGCGATCACATAGGCGCCGGCGGCGGCCACGCCGGGCACGGCGCGGTTCAGCCAGGGCAGGCAGGTCGGGAAGATCGGCGCGATCATCAGGCCGACGCCGAAGTAGGCGTACGGGGCGAAGGCCGGGACGGTCGCCAGGAGCAGGAAGCCGGCCATGCCGGCGCAGCAGACAGTGAGGATCGACGGCGCGGACCAGCGCAGGCAGATCGGCGCGGCGACGAACCGGCCGATGGTCAGGGCGGCCCAGTAGGCGGAGGTCGCGGTCGCGGCGGTGGCGGCGCCGTATCCGACGGCTTCGAGGTGGGTGGGCTCCCAGCCTCCGACGCCGGTCTCGATGGCGACGTGCAGGACGTAGATCCCGATGAACACCGCGATGATCGGAAGCACCCGCGCGCCGCCCGCCGGGGCGCCTTCCGCCGGGGCGGGGGCGGGCTCCCGGAGGGCCACCCCGCCGAGGGTGACGAGGATCAGCAGGCTGACCACGCCGGTGCCGACGAAAATCTCCGGGTAGCTGTCCGCCCCGAGCCAGCCGATCAGGGCGGGGCCGGCGATGGCGCCGATGCCGAAGTGCCCGTTCAGCAGGTTGAGCATGGCGGTGCTGCGGTGGCCGAACCCGACGGCGAAGAGCTGGTTGAGGCCGTAGTCGATGCCGCCGAAGCCCAGGCCGATGACGAACGTGCCGGCGAGGGCGAGGGTCCAGCTCGGGGAGAAGGCGAAGACGGCCGCGCCTACGGCCATGAGTACGTAGGAGCCGCCGAGCAGCACCCGGTTGTTCAGGCGGCCCCGGAGGAGGTGATAGATCAGCACTCCGAGGAGGGCGCCGACGAAGTGCGCGCTGAGGCTGAGCCCGGCCACGGCCGGACTGATGCCGAATTCGTCCCGCAGTGCGGGGATCGCCGGACCGTAGAGCGCCTGGAGGGCGCCGATCACCACGAATGCCATGCACGACGCGACGATCGCGACGGTGCTGAGGAGGGGCTTCCCCCCTTCCGGCAGAGCGGCCTCAGTGGTGGCGGTCATGGCTCTCCTCATCGGTCATAGCCGAATGAACGCGATCAACGTTCACAACAGCATGAAGTTCACACCGTTTCGATCACGCTACACATCTACAGTGTTCGTTTCAACAGTTTGGGTGTGCGAACCGCCCACCAGAAGCCCCGCCGCGCCATCTGTGCTAAAAGCAGACACATGAACGTGATGGAGAGGCACAAGTTCGTCGTGGGACTGCTGATGCAGCAGAACCGCGCGACGGTGGCCGAGCTGGCCCAGGCCACCGGGGCGTCCGAGATGACCATCCGCCGGGACCTGGAGGTACTCGAGTCCCGGGGGGCCCTGCGCCGGGTGCGCGGCGGCGCCGTGAGCAGCCTGCCCGGCGGCGTCGAGCCCCCCTACGCGATCCGGGCCATGTCCGGATCGCGGGCGAAGGAGCGCCTCGCGCGCGCCGTGGTCGAACTGCTCACCGACGGCGAGACCGTCGCACTGGACACGGGCACGACGGCCGTCGCCATTGCAAAGGCAATGGCGGACCGCCAGTTCACCGTCGCACCCCTCTCACTGCACGCGGCCTTCACTCTGTCCGCGTTCCCGGGCATCCAACTGGTGATGCCCGGCGGGCAGGTGCGCCCCGAGGAGCTGTCCTTCTACGGCCACGCACCCGTGCAGACCTTCAAGGACCTGTGCTTCGACACGTTCATCCTGGGCTGCTGCGGTGTCGACCCCGTTCAGGGAGCGACCGCCTACAACCTCGACGACGTACAGGTGAAGCGTGCGGCGGTCGCCTCGGCGCAGCGCGTGATCCTGGTCGCGACCGCCGACAAGATCGGCCGTGCGGCGCTGGGCCGCATCTGTTCCATGGAGGAGATCGCCCTCGTCGTCACGGACGCCCCCGCGGACTCCCCCGCGGTCGAAGTACTGCGTGACCAGGGCGTCGAGGTGGTCCACCCGGCGGAGGACTGAGCCCGGCAGTCGCCCCGGCGGCTCCGACGGGCGGGGCCGGCCGGTCATCTGGGGATCATCTGAACGCACCCTTCCTGCTACACGGCGCGCAGCCGGGATCGGCGCGTCCCGCTCAGCATCGGGGGCGGGGCAGCCCCCCGCCAATGGGGGACGACCGTCGTCTTGGCGACTGTCGGAAAGACGACAGCAAGAGCTTGCCGCAAGTTTCAGGCAGCTCTGCGCACGTTCCGGCCATACCCGAGCGGTCCTCTAGTCCGGCCGATCTCCGCATGCCGCTCACCGAAATGCCCGGTGGTTCAAGGATCTTGAGCCACTCTCCGGCCGGTATCCGCACACCCGAAGCGTGGCCGATACACGTTCCCGGGGCGGCGGGCCGGGGCGGAGTCTCCTAGCATCGCGATCGCGACGGACGCGAACGAGAGGGCAGCCACATGACACGAGCCGCGTTGACACGCCCGCAGGACCGTGACCGACCCCGGGAGCTCACGCCCGAAGAGATGGACCTCTACCGGGAGTTCGCGGAACACGGCCCCCTCCAGTCGGACCAGGTGCTCACCCGGTCCCGCAGTCTCAACGTCCTCGTCTCCAGCGGCCTCGTCCAGCAGGTCGGCCCCGACTGCTTCGCGGCCACCAACCCCACCGACATATCGGCACAATTGCTCAAACGGTGGGAGGAGCGCGTACAGGGAGCCCAGCTGGACCTGCTGCGCATGCGGGGGCAGCTCGCGGAACTGGCCATCGTGCACGCCTCACGCCAACGGACCCTGGAGGGACCGCCGCTGGAGCGCATCGAGTCATCGGAGGAGCTCCAGCGCATGCTCGACAGCCAGTCCGCCGCATGCACGCAGGAGGTGCTCTGCGCGCAGCCGGGCGGCCCCCTGCCCACGGCCGGGCTGCGCCGCGCCCGGGACCGGGACCTGCTCTCCCGGGGCGTCCGCGTGCGCACGCTGTACCAGCACTCGGCCCGCTTCGACCCGCCGACCGTGCGGTACGAAGAGGAGCTGGCGGCTCTCGGTGCCGAAGCCAGAACGGTCTCCGGCGGCCTGGCCGGCTGCCTGGTCTTCGACCGGTCACTGCTCGCACTCCCCCTCCAGGAACCGACGGGCGGGGCGCTGCTCGTTCGCAGCCCGGAACTGGTCGCCTTCGTCGCCGAGATGTTCAACGTGCTGTGGGCGACGGGCGAGCACATCGGCAAACCGCGCGAGAAGGCCTTCATCCAGGATGTCGCCGACCAGGCGAAACGCTCCATACTGCAGCACCTGATGGGGGGCGACGACGACCGCGTCACGGCCCGCGCCCTCGGCATCTCGGTGCGCACCTGTCAGCGTCACGTCTCCGCCATCATGCGCCAGTTGGGCGCGACGAGCCGCTTCCAGCTCGGCTACCTCGCCCACCGGCACGGGCTGCTCGAACCCGACGGCCCGGAGACCGCCCGCACGGATGTGCCGACATCGATGTCAACACCCGCACCGGCACCCGCACCGGCACCCGCACCGGCTGCCGCTGCCGAGCCCCCGGGGTCCTCCACGGACGGCGGCACCTGGATCCGCCTGTCCCGGGACCGCGGCACCGCGGACTTCACCCAGCGGGTACGGCTCGGCGCCACCGCTTGCCATTAGGGCTTGGTCGGGTTGGGGCTGGTGTGGGTATGCCGCGGTGGCAGGTGGGGCAGACGCCGGTCCATGTCGCGAGGAGGGTCTGTAGCTCGCGGACGATGCGGTAGAGGCTCAGGCCGACGCCGTGTCTTTGGGGCTCTGGTCAGTCGTTGCAGGGTGCAGAAGGCGTGCGGGACGGAGACGAGGGTGACGTGATGGTGCCATCCGTTCCAGGTACGGCCCTCGCAGTGGGCGAGGCCCGGAGTGACTACTTGATCATGACTAGTCGGCAGTCGACAGCAGGAATCCAGACGGTGCCGTAGCCAGATCTGCCTGGACGGCGCCACCCCCCTGGACCTGGCTGGCATACAGGCCGGCCCCGCCGCTGTGGTGCCCGACCGCAGGGGTAGCTGGGAAGATCCAATGAGCAGGTCCGGGGCCACCCTCAAGTACCGGGTGACCGCGTTCAGGAAGCGCCATCAACTCCGGTGGCGCGCTACGCGCCGCGGGGCACCGTGGGACGCGTTGCGCCGGTCAGGGACGGTCACGACCCTGGGCAGCCCCATCATGCCCGGTCCTACCTCCAGGACCGACGACAACACGACCACGGGGTGGGCACCCACTGGACACCCGGTGAGGCATGGGCCCGCTACCGAACGACAGCGGTGGCTTCAACACCGCGTTTGTTGACTGTCCACAACGCCGTGCGCCGACCTCCGCGACAGACCGACATCCGGCTGCAGCGTCGGAGGAGAGCTCACCTGGAGCCGCCCGCGGCAGCCGAAGACTCCAGGACCAGACCCCTCGGCATGACGTTCGCCTGCCGGGCGACAAGTCCGATGCCCCCTCCCAGGATCCAACTACTCGTCAATAGAGTCAGCGAAGGGTCAGCATTCGTCCGACTGGACCTGACCACAGCCTGATCCACGTGAGACCCGACTCCAAGATCAAGACGCCTCTCCAGAGACCGCGCCGACGGCCGCCAGACCACTGGAAGCGGAACGAAATCACAGCCCCTCCGTCCGGCCCGTCCCTGACGATATCAGCGCAGTTCAGCGCACTCTTCCCCTAGGCTTCAAGCGAGTTGGGGGAAGTTCCGGGGAAGGAATCGGAGGGCCGTCGTAGCCCTTGACCTCGCCGTAGCGGGTGCCGTTCATCCAGTCCTCGCGGGCCTGTGCGATATCCTCTTGGGACCGTCCGATCCAGTTCCAGAACATCACGATCTCCTCCTCGAACGGCTCGCCGCCCAGCAGCATCAGGCTCGCGTCCGAGGTTGCCCGGAGCGGGAGGTCCGTGCGGCCGCAGCCGAGGTAGAGCATCGAGCCCGGGAGGACCGGGACGCCGTCGACGTGGGCTTCGCCCGACATCGACAGGACCGCGTACTCGAAGTCCGGGTCGAGCGGGAGGCGGGTTTCGGTGCCGGCCGCGAGGGTCAGGTCCGCCCCCACGATCGGGCTGTACGCCGTGCCGGGCGAGGTCGCCGTGTCCAGGGTGCCCAGGATCACCGTCGCCGTCAGGCCCGGGGCCGTGATCTGCGGAAGTTCGGCGTGGTGCTGGAAATGGGGGGCCACGTCCCGGTGCGCGTCCGGCAGCGCCACCCACAGCTGGGCGCCGTGCAGGAAACGGGCGTGCGGGCGCGGGCTTTCCTCGGAGTGGCTGATTCCGCGACCGGAGGTCATCAGGCCCAGCTCGCGCGGGCGGATCGTGGCGAGGCTGCCCTCGCTGTCGCGGTGCAGGACCTCGCCGTCATGGAGCCAGCTCACGGTCTGCAGGCCCGAGTGGGGGTGGGGAGCGACCTGCATGCCGGGCTCGTCGGCGATGTCGTCCGGGCCGTAGTGGTCCACGAAGCACCAGGCGCCCACCATGCGGCGACCCAGGTTCGGCAGGAGTCGGCGTACCTCCGTGGACTCCCCGAGCTTGACCGTGCGCGGGCTGAGGAGCTCGCGTACCGGTTCGGCCACGACGAATCCGCGGCCGCCGCAGGCGGAGAGAGCGGGCTGGCGATCGAGATTGCTCATATGGACAACCTAGCCCCGACGCGGTGACTCCGGAGGGCGGAATGTTCCACTGTCGCGGCGCGTTGGAGACGCCGGACACACCACCTGGACGGCGGAAGGGACGCGATGAACGCGCCGACGGCGTACTTCGAGCACGGGACGGCAGCCGATCGCTGGGCGCGTGCCCGCCTCTCCTTCGACGCGAAGGAGTACGCGACGGCCGCCCGCATCCTGGACCCGCTGGCCGGGGAGACGCCCGAGCAGCTCGCACCCCGCCTGCTGCTGGCGCGCGCCTACTACCACTCCGCCCAGCTCTCCCGCGCCGAGCAGGAGCTGCGCGCCATCCTGGAGCGCTGGCCGGTGGAGGACTACGCCCAGCTGATGCTGGGCCGCACCCTGGAGCGGCTGGGCCGGGCCACCGAGGCCCGCCCGTACCTGCGGATGGCTGCGGCGATGGCGGGCGAGTTCCCCGAGTAGCGGCCGCCCGGCCCCGCGCGTGCGGGGTCGGGCCCCCGGCTCGGATAGCCTGGGTCCCATATGAACCGCCTGACCACACCCTTCGGCTCCTACGAGCTCACTCGCTTCCCCGAGGACCCGCGCGACCGGCTCCGCGCCTGGGACGCCGCCGACGAGTACCTGCTGCGCCACCTGGACTCCGGTACCGGGGAGCGCGGACCGGTGGACCTGGCCGCCGCCGGTCAGATCACCGTGCTCGGGGACCGCTGGGGGACGCTCACGACGGCGCTCGCCGCGTACCGCCCGACGCAGATCACCGACTCCGTCCTGACCCGTTCCGCGACCGCCGCGAACCTCGACCGGGCCGGGATCGGGACGTCGAAGTCGACGGTGACCCTGCTGACCACGCAGGATCCGCCGCCCGAGCGGATCGACGTCCTGCTGGTGCGCGTACCCAAGAGCCTGGCGCTGCTGGAGGACCAGCTGTACCGGCTGGCCCCGCACGTGCACGCGGGTACCGTCGTGGTCGGCGCCGGCATGGTCAAGGAGATCCACACCTCCACGCTGCGGCTCTTCGAGAAGATCCTCGGCCCCACGAAGACCTCGCTCGCGGAGAAGAAGGCCCGGCTGATCTTCTGCACGCCCGGCACCCCCGGGGCGACCCGGCCCTCGACCCCCGGGCCGTGGCCGCTGACGTACACCGTGGACGAGGACGCGGGATCCGCCTCCGGGCTGACCGTCGTCAACCACGCCGGGATCTTCTGCGCCGACCGGCTCGACGTCGGCACCCGCTTCTTCCTGCAGAACCTGCCGACCAACACCGACGGCGCCCGGGTCGTCGACCTGGGCTGCGGCAACGGCGTCGTCGGCACGGCGGTGCAGGTCCACGACCCGGACGCCGAGGTCGTCTTCACCGACGAGTCCTACCAGGCGGTCGCCTCGGCGCAGGCCACGTACCGGGCGAACGTCCGCGAGGGCCGGCGGACCGCCGAGTTCCTCGTCGGCGACGGGGTCGCCATGCTGCCCCCCGCCTCCGTGGACCTGGTGCTGAGCAATCCGCCCTTCCACTCCCACCAGGCCACCACGGACGCGACGGCGCTGCGGATGTTCGCGCAGTCGCGCAAGGTGCTGCGGCCCGGGGGCGAGCTGTGGATCGTCGCCAACCGGCACATGGGCTACCACACCCATCTGCGCCGGCTCTTCGGCAACAGCGAAGTCGTCGCGAGCGAGCCGAAGTTCGTGGTCCTGAGGGCGGTCAAGCAGGATCGTCCGCGCCCTATGTGACCTGCGAGTACAGCTCCGGCGGCAACCGGGGCCGTCCTACACTCTGGCGCGTGAGCAGCCAGGTGGGGGACGACATGAGCGGTGACGGACGCTACCGCCAGGACGACGTGAGCGGTGACGGACACTACCGCCAGGACGACGTGAGCGGTGACGGACACTACCGCCAGGACGACGTGAGCGGTGGCGGACGCTACCGCCGGGAGGACGTGGCCCGGGCGGCCGGCGTCAAGGTGCGCAACCTGCGCTACTACCAGGAGCGCGGGCTGCTGCCGCCGCCGCGCCGGGAGGGCCGGATCGCCTGGTACTCCGACGACCACCTGACGCGGCTGCGCCTGATCAGCGATCTACTGGGCCGCGGCTACACGGTCAACGGCATCGCCGAGCTGCTGCACGCGTGGGAGGAGGGCGGCGGCCTGTCCCGACTGCTGGGCCTGGAGCGGGAGATGACCCGCGACTGGGTGCAGGAGGATCCGGTGACGATGACCCGGGCGGAGCTGCGGAAGCTGTTCGGTCCGGGGGCGACCGCCGAGGACACCCGGCGGGCGGCGGAGCTGGGGTACGTGACGATCGACGGGGACCGGGTCACCTACCCGAGCCGCCTGCTGCTGGACGCGACGCTGGCGCTGGTGCGCCAGGGCGTGCCGCTCGCGGAGATTCTGGACGCCGGGGAGTTCGTCCAGGTTCAGGCCGCCGCGCTCGCGGACCGGTTCGTCGGGCTGTTCCGGCAGCATGTGATCGGTAAGGAGGGTGCGGCCGGGCTGGAACACCTTTCGGCCACGCAGCTCCAGCACATCACCGCGGCGGTGACGGCCCTGCGGCCGGTGGCCGGTGAGGTGGTGGCCACGGAGTTCGCGCGGGCGATGGCCCGGCGAGTGGACGCGGAGGTCGCCGAACTGCTCCGTACGGAGCAGTAGGAGTCGGCTCAAAAGGTGCGCTCGCACAACCTTGCCAACCGTCATTGGCACTCTTACATTCAACTCGTCGGTAACAACGGTGCACAGCCGAAATAAGGGACGATCTCATGACGGACTCCCCCCATTTATCCGACGATCACAACGACTCGGGCCGCGTCCGCTGGCGGCGGTTCGCCGTCCTGACCCTCCCCGCCGTCGCCGTGACCGCCGGCCTCGGCATCGCCCTCGCCCAGGGTGTGCTGGCCGCCTCGTTCGCCGTGTCGGGTCAGCAGTTCAAGGTGTCGGCCAGCAGTCTGGAGGGCGAGGGCTTCGTCCAGTACGGCAGCGTCGACGTCAACGCCCGTGAGGAGCTCATCCCGGTGGCGGTCACCGCCATCCGGGAGGCCAAGCTCCACAACCTCTGCCAGTCCGTGGTCACCTCGCTCCCGGTGGTCGGCGACATCTCGCTCCACCTCACCGCCGGCCGCAAGTCCCCGGTGGAGGCGAGCAATCTGTTCGTCGACGCGACCCAGCTCTCCGGGGACGCCGTCTTCAGCAACATCGAGATCGGGCGCGACGCCTCCACCCTCGACAAGGGGCCGGCCGACGCGCAGGGCATGCAGGACCTCTTCGCCCAGCAGGCGGACACAGTCAGGATCTCCGATCTCCAGCAGACGGCGTGGGCGACCAACGCCGGCACCTTCAAGCTCTCCGGGCTCAGCATGAACGTCAGCAAGGGCAAGAAGGAATGCTTCTGAGCCGCCGTCCGCGGTGGGGGCGGTGGCGTGGGTTGCGGGAGAGGCTTGGGTTACGGCAGCAGCTTGGGTTTCGCCAGAGGCTTGGGTTTCGGCAGTGGCGTCGGTGGCGTCGCAGCAGGCCCTTCTGGGGCGGGCTCTTCGCGATCCTGGCCGGGGCGTGGATCTGCGTCCTGCCGCTGGCACCGCTGAAGATCATGCTCCAGCAGGGGGTGGCGGGGATCCCGTCCTTCCTGATGGGCATCGTGATGATCGTGCTCGGTCTCACCGCCTGGTTCTCTCCCCCGCAGCGCAGTCTCGCAGGCGTCCTCACCACTCTGATCGCCACTGCCGCCCTGGTCTTGTCGAATCTGGGCGGGTTCCTGATCGGCACCCTGCTCGGCATTCTCGGCGGCGGCCTGATGTTCGCCTGGCAGCCGCACGCCACCCGGCGCCCCCCACAAGCCGAGCACACCCCGCGCACCCAGCCCCCTCCACGCACCCGGCACACCGAGGACGCGGAGTCCCCCGCGCCCGCGCCCGTGCCGCCTTCCCCCACCCCGCACCCCGATCCCCAAGGAGCACAGCCATGAGCCGTACGCGCACCGCGCTCACCCTCGGGACGGCCGCCGCCGGAGCCCTCGCACTCGCCTCGGTCACCGCCTCCGCCGCGCCCTTACCCGTGGCCGGACCGACCACCGTCACCCCGGCCGGGCACGATTTCCAGGCCACCCTCAGCGGGAAGGCCACCTTCAAGGCCGGTTCGGTGACCGTGACGTGCACGGTCTCCGTCGCCACCGGCACGGTGCCGGCCGCCCCCGGCAACAGCAACCCCGCCGGGCCCGTGTCGTCGCCGATCTCCCCGCCGACGTACAGCTCCTGCACCTCCAGCATGCCGGGAGTGACCCCCACCGTCACCACCAGTGGCGCCTGGGCGGTGTCGATGCAGGACGGCTCCCCCGTCACCGCCACCCTGACCGTGCCCGTCGGAGGACTCGTGCTCAAGACGACCGGGCTCGCCTCCTGTACGGTCACCGCCGCCCCCACGGCAGCGGCGAGCGTCGGCGGCACCTGGGCCAACGGCGCGCCGTCGAGCCTGACTTTCACCAACGCCTCCGTACCGGTCAAGGTCACCGGCGGCTTCGGCTGTCCGACGAGCGCGACCACGTCCGTCTTCAACGCGGTCTACAAGGTCGCCGACACCACCGACCCGGCTCAGCAGATCACCGTCGGCCCCTGACCCCGGTCCGCCTCCCGCTCGCGACGCGGCCCGCCCGTCCGGCTCTGGTGAACTCCGGTGCCGGGCGGGCCGGCTGCGCTCAGACTGCCGAGCAGGGAGAGCGCGTGGGAGCTCGGGCTCCCCGGTTCCGCGTGGTAGATCACGACCTGCTGGCCGGGGGCGCCCCGCACGTCGAAGGACTGGTAGGTGAGTGACAGGGTCCCCACCGCCGGGTGCACAAGTGCCTTGGCGTCGAGGGTCTTTCCGTAGACCGTGTGCGAGGACCAGAGAGCGGCGAATTCCTCGCTTGTTCCGGTGAGGAGGTTCACGAGTTCACGCAGGCGCGGGTAGTGCGGTACGAGGCCGGTGGCCTGACGCAGGGCGGCGACGACCGCCTCGGCCGCTCGATGCCACTGTGCGTAGAAGTCTCGGCCCGCGGGATCGAGGAAGGTCATGCGGGCGAGGTTGTCCGCCTCCTCGAACGGCGAGAAGAGCGCGTCGGCCAGACCGTTGGCCGCCAGCACGTCGAGTGCCGGGTTGAGGACGAAGGCCGGAGTGTCCGTGTATCCGTCCAGCAGTTGGCGCAGCATCGGGCTGACGTACTCCCTCGGCCGGGCCCGGCGGCCGTCCGGGAGGGTGCCCGCCAGCCGGAACAGGTGGTCACGTGCCTCGTCGTCCATGCACAGGGCGGCGCTGATCGCGTCGAGGATCTGAGGGGACGGGCTCTGCTCGCGGCCCTGTTCCAGGCGCGCGTAGTAGTCGGTGTTCATGCCGGCCAGGACGGCGACCTCCTCCCGCCGCAGCCCGGCCACCCGGCGACGGCCGTAGGAGGCCAGCCCCACGTCGTCGGGCCGCAGCCGTGCACGGTGCGCGCGAAGGAAGTCCCCGAGGGCGTTGCCTGTCATGACGCCAGGCTAGACCGGTCCCCCGCCGCGTACCCGGGTGCGCCGTACCCAGGTACAGCCTGTCCTGGTCCCTCCTTGCACCGCCGCCCAGACTGCGGAGGACGAGGCGGCCGCATGCCGTCACAAGGAGGAATCGACACATGAAGCACACCGCCAGGGCCGTGGCCGTCACCGGCGCGAGCAGCGGCATCGGAGAGGCCACGGCACGCCGTCTGGCGGCGGACGGGCACCGGGTTCTGCTCGGCGCGCGCCGCACCGGCCGGCTGGAGAAACTGGTCGAGGAGATCACCGGGGAGGGCGGCACCGCCGCCTTCCGGACGCTGGACGTCACGGACGCGGCGGACATGCACGCGTTCGTCGATGCGGCGATCCGCGAGTACGGGCGGATCGACGCCCTCGTGAACAACGCGGGCGTGATGCCCCTGTCCCCACTGGAATCGCTCAAAACCGCTGAGTGGGACCGCATGATCGACGTGAACGTGCGGGGAGTCCTGCACGGCATCGCCGCCGCCCTGCCCGTGATGCGTACACAGGGCGGCGGGCACTTCGTGAACATCGCCTCCGTCGGCGCCTACGAGGTCTCGCCCACCGCCGCCGTCTACTGCGCCACCAAGTTCGCCGTCCGTGCGATCTCCGAAGGGCTGCGCCAGGAGTCCGCCGGAGACGTCCGGGTGACCCTCGTCTCCCCGGGTGTCACCGACTCCGAACTCGCCGACGGCATCTCCGACCCGGAGGCCATGAAGGCGATGAAGGCCTACCGCGCCGTCGCCCTGCCCGCCGCGGCCATCGCGGAGGCGATCGCCTATGCCATCGCCCAGCCTCCGCACGTCGACGTGAACGAAATCGTCGTCCGCCCGGCCGCGAGCGCGCAGTGACCGGCCCCGGGAGGAAGGGCGCCGACGGGCCGCCCACGGCCGCCGCGTACGACAGCCTGGTCCGAAGGCTGCGGCACCTGGAGGACAAGGAGGCTCTGCACACCCGACGGCTGGCTCCTGGTCCGCCAACGGCTCGGCGTCTGGTGGACCGACGGCGAGGACACCCTCAAGGCCTTCGACGCCGATCTCCCCACATCCCCGCAGTGACCCCGGACGAAGAACGGATGGTACGGGCAGCAGCGAATGGCCGGGCCACTGCGGGTCCCTGAGTCAGAACGGCGGGTCCTCGCTGTATCCACCTGTCCGGTCGCCTCCCCACCCAGCGCGCTCGGCCATGAGACGGGCGTAACGTGCACGAGCAGCGCGGTCGGCTGCGTTCTCCAGCTCGCTGGTGTCGTGCCCCCATGCCCTGAGCGCATCCAGGACGCGGTCTCGGTTGTGGCGATCAGAGCGATCACTGCTGGTCATCAGCAGACGGCGGGCGTGATGGACCAGCTCGCCCCGGTGCTCGGCGAGAAGGGGATGCTCTGCGAGGGGAATGGCGGCCGCGAGAGCCGCGTCGCGTGCGTTCGCGCTCTCGTGGTCGAGAAGAGGCTGGACAGCGGAGAAGATCGCCGGCCGCAGGTCCCGGAACGCGCGCATCTCCGTGTAGTCGTGGAGGAACCGCTCCCCGTAGTGGAGTACGCCCAGGGCGACGCACTCGTCGTCCGCGTCGCGGGCGGTGTCCCTGAGCCAGTCCAGCAGTCTCACGAGGGTCGGGCGATGTGATGGCGTGGCGGAGTCGGGGCCGGGGTCGAAGTCCCCCGCTGTGACATGGGGCAGGTGGAGGATCGCCGCGGCGTAGAGAGCTACGGGCGCGGTCGCCTCGTAGAGCGTGTTCTGGTGGGTCACGGCTCCGAGCGCGTGCTTCGCGGCGTCCGCCCTGACGGGCGGGTCGGGGTCGAGCAGGCGCGACAATGCCGACGGCAGGGACTCGCCCGTCCCACACGCCGTGGCAAGCGATGCCCAATCCGTCCCGTCCAAGAGCTGTCGGTGGTGCGGTAGTCCGCCGGGGCCAGGCTTTCCCGTCTGCCTGCGGTTCTTGGTCACAGGCAGAGGTTATGGCCTCGCCGATGTGGCATCTGCGTCGCTTCGCGCAAGCCCGCCTACCTCGGCCACCGGCGACCACCCGCGCGAGTCGTACGCCCGCGGGGCAGACCGAACACCCGGCCAGTACCTCAACCTCAAGCCGGGCAGCCCACCGACATGGTGGTCGACATGTTCGGTCTCCACGAGTACTGATCCGGCCGGCGGGCCAAGCCCTCACGACCGGTCGCCGGAGGCGGTGCGCAGGCTCCGCTCCCACGCTTACCGCCCGATCGGCGATGCCGGCCACGGCAGTTCTGCTCGTCTGGACATGTGCGGCTGCCCTTTTGCGCCTGGCTCGGCAGGCCGCCCTTCGCGAAGACTTGATGCCTCTGCGACCGAGGAGCACAGGTGAGCGAACACGACCACGCCAGATCGACCGACGCCGCGAAGACGCAGCCCCCCGCCCGTAAACCCACCGTCGGAACGCCGCTCCAGGGACTTCTTGCCCTACAGGCCGGCGCCGGCAATGCAGCCGTTGTCCAGATGCTCCGCCAGGCAGGCCACCCCTGGGCCCAGAAGCAGCACCAGCACGACGCCGGCTGCGGTCATCAGAACACGGCGCAGCCTCCGGTGCAGCGCTCCACCGTCCACGACGTCTTGCGCACCAGCGGCCGACCCTTGGACGAGGCGACCCGAAGCGACATGGAGGCGCGGCTTGGCGCGGATTTCGCTGATGTCCGCATCCATGACGATGCCGCCGCCAAAGCCTCCGCCGCCGAAATCGGAGCCCGCGCCTACACCTCCGGCAGTCATGTCGTCATCGGGGAGGGTGGCGACGACCGTCATACGCTCGCCCATGAACTGACCCATGTCATTCAGCAACGCCACGGACCGGTATCCGGAACGGACACGGGAGACGGGCTGAAAGTCTCCGACCCGTCGGACCGATTCGAGCTCGAAGCGGAAGCGAACGCGACACGGGCGTTGGCCGGTCCATCGACTGCTCAGCAAACGGAATCGATGAGTGATACGGAGGGCAAGGCGTCCAAGTCACCGGGATCCGAAGGGGCACAGGTGCAGAGGATGCCCGAAATGAAGGACGACACAGATGAGGGGGAGCACACACACATAGATCCGGTCTACCCGGGACTTCAGCTGATCGAGGAGGTGGATCTGCAAAAACTTCACGCCGACGAATTTGTCGAAATCTTCCGCATTTTGGGAACCGACCGTCGGCTTGTCTACGACAATGAGGAGTTTGTGTATGTGGACTACGATGCGGAGCTGGCCACCTATACACGATTCGTGAAAGGCGAGCATTCTCTGCAGGCGAACTTGAGGGGGAGCTACACCCCGCTCAGTGACACCACCTACCACTACTCCATGGGGTGGGGAATAAATAACTCAGGGCAGAAACTCGAGACGCTTTCCGGCTTCCACGACAATGAGATGCCTTATAACACCGTCATCGAAGTCAGCGTCGAGTCGCTTCTCAGCACATTCACTTTGCGACCGGATGCCGCCAGCGATGATGACCCGAGAACTCTGAGGCTGATGGCCGGCATGGAGAAAGGGGTGGCGATTCCCGCCGTGAAGATCCAGTACCCCGCCGGAGGTGCGCCGATGCTCCTGGACGGAAATCATCGGATTTTCGCGGCCCACAGAGCGGGACTGAGTCATGTTCCGTGCGCGTTCTCCGCGTGACGCACTGGGCTGGTGGGGCATGGCCGCCGCCAGTAGCGTGTCGCGGGGGAACGCTCAGGGGGACGCATGACCAACAGGGAAGTCGCCAGGCCGGATAGCGCCGCGGTGGCACGTCAGCGGCGCATCCGCCGTGCTGTGGTGTGGGGTGCGGTGGTAAGGCCGCTGAGCGTCCTGGTCCTCGGGTTCGTGTTCGTCATTCAGGGCTGGGAGCTCGGCTTCTCGGCGTGGATCACCGTGCCGCTGCCCGCCGTGGTCGCCGTGCTCGCGGTGTGGGCAGGTGCCCGGGACGGTCGGTCGGACGTCATGCTGGAAGAAACGGTGGCCGACAGCCTCGCACCGGGCGAAGTCATTCTGAGCTTCTGTCCGGTGCACCCTTCGCCCATCGACCCCGCGCTGCCCGATGTCTGGGACCAATGCGAGCTGAGAGTGACCAATCGCCGGCTTCTCCTGTGGCAGGACACGACACTTGTGTGGAGCAGGGCCTGGAGTGAGCTGCACCTGACCGCCGACGGGGACGACCAGGTGACCGTTCACGGCCAGGAAGGGCCGATCGTCGCGCTCCTGCTGCAGAAACCGACGATGCCGGAGGAACTTGTACTCGCCGCCGCCCGCTTGGGAGCCCGCGCACCCCGCTGACACGTATGCGGTCCACGCCATGACAAAGCCCTCTCTGCCAGGGCGGAATCCGTTTCGAGCAGTCATCCTCACCGGTTCAGCAGACCGGTGGGGATCCGTCGAGGACCGCGTTCACGGACACGGAGTACTCCTTCTGCGCGGAGTACGAGACCATGAGCAGCGTCGGCTTCCCGTTCACTTCCTTGCGGAAGCACATGTCCTTGAGCAGGAAGCCGGGAGTGATCTTCGGGCGGGACCCGGTGGCCTTCCAGCCCGCGGCCGGAGCTGCGGCCCAGTAGTGGTCGACCACTTCGTCGGGATCGCCCTCCCAGGTGTAGTGCGTTCCGGCGGTCAACCAGACCTCAGTGCCGCTGTCGTCCAGGCACTCCGCTCCGCTCGCGCCCGGTACGGGGGCCGCCCCGGCCGGCGCCGGCGGAACGGCGACGGCCGCCACCTGCGCCAGGCGATCCACGCCCGCGGGCTCGTCACACTGCCCCTCGGCGCCGATCCATAGCGTGGCGCCCCCGTACAACACACCGGCGACCAGGGCGAATACCACGGCGCACGCCGCACCGACGAGCACCTTCTTCGGGCCGCGCATTCCGGACTCCGTAGCGTTCACGGAGCAACGACCTCACTCATTTCGCCAGCCAATCTCACTAGGGGGTGGTAGGGGGAGGAGCAGGAGTAGGGGGCAGTAGTACCGCGCAACGTAGTACAGGTTGACGAACTACGTCCCACGGAGGGTCCAGAGCCACATTGCAGCGCGCCGGACGGCGTTGTGTACGACATGCCGCCCCGTACGGCCACCTCGGGGTTCGCAGCCCGTCAGGTCCGGGCCCCGGAGAGGAAAGCGCGCAGCTTCTCGTGCTGGAACTGCGGGATCCTGGCCGGGACTTCCCCGTAATAGGTGGCGAGCACGCCACCGGTGCGCACGACCGTGACGGGCACGGTGTCGTTCATTGCGATGTCCGGCACAGTCCAGTCAAAGGCGACGGTGTCGTCCCCGGCCGTAGGCGCCTGCCGCTTCCCGACGCGGATCCGTGCCTCTTGGTCGCCGTAGACCAGGGTGTACGCGACGAACGTGCCGCACAGCGGCACGGCCTTCTTGAGCGAGTCCATCACCGCCGACGCCTCCTGGACGGTGTAACTGGACAGCACGAGGACGTCGAACTTCGCCACGTCGCGCTTCCCCGATGTGTCGTCCAGCGGCGACACGTCAGCCCGGACCTCCGCTGTCGGCCGGTGCAGCACGGGGTCCAGCCGGAAGTCGACCAGAGCCTGGCACGCCTGCGGACTCCCCGGGTGGAGCACGCTACCCCCGCCCGTGCCCGCGTGGGGCGCCACGGTCGGCGACACGCGGGGCGTGGCGACGTAGCCGGGCAGTGCCCTCCCGGACGGCAGTACGGACTCCAGTTCGGCCTCCGTGAGCGGCTCCGTGCGGGGCAGCGGGTGCCGCCCCTCGGACTCGCAGGACGTCAGGGCCGCTCCACAGACCGCCAGTGTGACGGCTGCTGCCACGGCGCGCAGAAGACTCGACATCCGGTACTCCCCCATCCCTGGAAAGCCAGGCGAGCGACCCTACCTGTGGCTCCGGTACCTGCCGCGTCGAGGTGGCCCATAGCGGCGGCAGTCCCTACGCCGGCCGACGCAACCCGTACGACGAGCAGGCGAGGGCCACGGCGGTATCCCCTCTCATCGGCCCTCCTCCCCCACACAACCAAGCGGCCGAGTTCCGCGTCCTTCTCGCAGAGCCGTCTCCGGCCAACTGGTGCGGGAGCAACGCCAACCCTGGGGGGTCGTCATCGGCACCATCACCACTGACGGACCCGACCAGACCGCGCGGCCCCGCCGGTCGGCCGGAATCGGCAGGGTACTGCTGGGCGGTGTGGCTGGTGTCCTGCTGACCGCCGTGTTCCTGACGGTTCTCTGGTGGCCGCGGGCCGACGTGACGTATCGCAGCAGCGCTCCCTCGGCAGTCGCCTACGACGACCAGTCACCACACTTCCTGGGGCTGGTCCACCAACACACCCTGTCCGGACGGCACTCCTACCGGATGGTGATCGGCAGGGATTCCAGCTTGTCCTACGGACACTGGATGGACATCGACACCGTGCTGGGAGCGAAGGGAATCGAATCCACCACGTGGACGGAGTCCGGAGTACGTGTCCGCTTCCCGACCGGCCACGAGGTCTTCGTCCCGGCCCGCGCCTTCCTGTACGGCAGGTGACGCAAGGGGCCGGGCTATCGGCGGGCCACGGCCGCTGGGGTAGCGGGTCCTCAGCGGGCCGCCGGGCCCTGCGCGGCGGACCAGCAGCCAGCCGGCCGCCGTGAGCACGAACGCGCACCGGGTCGGGGCGTCGGCGGACGTGACGGTGATCGCGGCCGGGCGATACGGCTGACACCGGCGTCTTTGGTGAACTCTGCCCGGTTCCGGCGGCGGTTGTCGGAGCCGCCGCCGTGAACGCGTAGACGTCATGGCCAGGGCGATGCGTATCGAGCGTCGCCCGGGCTGCGCACCAACGCCACGGCGCAGGGCCCCGGCGCGGGCTCGTGGCGTCCTGTCGGCGCTGAGGCGGTGCTATTCGCCGACCAGCAACGGGGCCGCCCAGCGGCTGAACTCCTCGAAGTCGCGCGGCTCACCGCCCGTCAGTTCCCGCACCGAGCTGGTGGTGGACGCGTTCACACCGCCGCGCAGTGCCTCGAAGACGGCCACCACCTGCTCCGCGAGCCACTGCGGCAGGCCGGCCTGGGCCATCCCCGCGACCGCCGCGGCGTCCGGGACGTCCACGTACTCGATCGGGCGGCCCAGGGCGCTCGACAGCAGCCGCGCGACCTCGGCGTAGGTGATCGCCTCCGGGCCGGTGAGGACGTGAGTCCGGCCGTCATGCCGGGACGTGACCAGCACCGCGGCAGCGGCGGTGGCGACGTCATGCGGATCGACCATTGCGATGTGCGCGTCACCGGCCGGGAGGAAGAAGCGGCCGGCCTGCCGGATGGTCGTGGCAGAACCGAGGATGTTCGACATCATGTGGCTTGAGCGCAGCACCACCGCCGGGATGCCCGAGCCGCGCAGGTGTTCCTCAATGCGGCCGTGCTGGTCGAAGAAGACCGTCGAGGAACCGGCCCCTGCCCCGATCGTGGACAGCATGACCACCTGCCGGATGCCCTCGGCCGCTGCCGCGTCGATCGCGTTCGTCCCGTACTCCACCTGCCTGGGGTCGTTGGCGCAGAGAAGGAACATCCGCTCGACACCGTCGAGTGCCCGCCGGACAGACGCCGGCTCTGCGAAGTCGCCGTGCGCCATCTCGGTGTCGCCGCCGAGAACGGCGGCCGCACGATCCAGGTCACGGACGAAGGCGCGGACCGAAATGCCACGCTCACGCAGCTCCGTGACGACCTTCGAACCGACGTTCCCTGTCGCGCCCGTCACCAGTACGCTCGCCATATCGCTCACTCCCCGAGGTCGACCCGCGTCAGCCCAAAGTATCCGAATAGCGACACTAGGTTGCGGAACGGGCCGCCCGGCCCTCGAGCTGTTGTGATCTTGCTGGTCGGGTCCTGTCCTGGAACGGTATGAGGCCCCACCGCCACCGGGCTGTCCCTCAGCGCCCTCGGCCTCGGCGGCAGCTGGACCGCAAGAAGGTACGGCGCCACCGCCCAGCCGTTCGGGCCGGGGGGGCAGGGCTTCGCTCCGGACCGCTTCGTTACGGTTGCTCGGGTTGCTCGGCTTCCGCTGGATTGTTGAGTGCGTCGGCGAGGGCGTCAGCCTCTTCCGGGGTCAGTTCGACTACGAGCCGACCGCCGCCTTCGAGTGGTACGCGCATGACGATGCTCTGCCCCTCCTTGGTGGCCTCGAGCGGACCGTCGCCCGTCCGCGGCCTGATCCTGGCGTCAGGCAGTGCACCGTCGTTGAGCAGGGCCCGCATCCCGTTGGCCTCGGTCTTGACCGTCCACGTTCCCGGAGCGGGTGTCGCGCTGGCGGCAGGCGTGGGAACGGCCGTGGCCCCTAGAAGGAACGATGAGGCGACGAGCGAGACGACGGCATTGCGTCGGATGCGCCGAGCCATGACAGGTGTCCTCCCTCTCGATGGTGTGCGCCGCGGAAACACGGGGGCAGGTCGCCACGCCGGCGCTCCGGGAGTGGTCAGCCACAGCGCGACAACGGATGTCCGGCTGTGGCGCCGCTGCGGCGCCACAACTGATCGGAAAGGCGCCGCTCCATCCATCCTCCCCCTCCCCGAATCGGGTGTCGACCGGACGGCCATGCGAGCCGGCCTGGCGGACAGGCCCAGCAGCCCGCCACCGAGGGACCCCCAGCGCTGCGCGCTTGGGGGGACGGCCATCCGCTGCGCCGCCGGGTGACGGAGCGTCAAGCCGACGCTTCGCGCCGGGCGACCGGGGCCCGCAGCGCGGGCTTCGACCTCTGAGGCTTCCGCTTCCGCTTCCGCTTCCGCGCCGGACCCTGGGTTGAGCCGCGTCGCGTCGCAACCAGGCCGTTTCAGGGCCGGTTGGAGGCGCACGTCGGTCTCGACGTCCGGAACCGGCTCGCGTGCCAGGGCCCGTACGGCGCCGGGATCGTCGGCGACGACCAGGTGCACCTCAACCCCAAAGCGCAGGATTCGGTCCGCTTCGCTCCCCGGCCCTGAGCCCGCTTCGCGGGCGGAGACGAGGCCCCTCGTTCAGGTCCCAGCAGTACTGCTTGGAGGGGTCAGGGCTGCGCTTGCTTGGTTGTGTCTGTCGTGCGGTGCTGTCGTGCGTGGGCGCGGTGTTCGGTGGGGGTGATTCCGTAGGTGTCGCGGAAGCTGCGGCTGAAGGTGGCGGGGTTGGTGAAGCCCCAGCGGGCTGCGATCGCCTGGACGGTTCGGTGGTCCATCTCGGGGCGGGCGAGGTCGTTGTGGCAGCGTTCCAGGCGTCGGCATCGGATGACTCCCGCGATGCTGGCGGGCTCGCCGTCGAAGAGTGTGTAGAGCGTGCGCAGAGAGATGTTGTGCCGTTCGGCGATCGTGCGGGGTGAGAGGTCGGGGTCGCCGAGGTTGTGTTCGATGAAATGCAGGATCCGCTGCAGCACCAGCTGCGATCGTGCCTCGACCGGCGCCTCGTCCAGGGATTGGAGGTGTTGTGCAAGGCACGCCGTGACCAGATCGACCGTGGCGGACCCCATGGAAAGCAGTGCCTCGGTTCCGCAGTGCGCTGCTTGGGCGCAGAGGGTGCGCAGGAACCCCGCGAGAATCGCGGTCGCTCCCTTTTGGGCAGGCAGGCGATGCACCAGGAGTGGTTCAAGCATGCGGGGGGACAGCGGCAGGGTGGACCGCGGTATCTGCAGCGTCAGGGCGTGAATCGGGTCGCCGGCGGAGAGGCACTCGGTCAGCATGGGGCTGGAAGTGTCGGTCAAGACGAAGTCACCCGCCACCAGCGTTTCCCGGCCCTCCTGGGAAACCCTGAAGCTGCCCTGGGTCACGAGTACGAGTTGGTAGCCCTCGGGATCGCCCTGTCGGATGTGTCTTGCGGATCGCCACGCCCGCATCGGGGAGAACTCGAACGCCGACAACGCCACGGGGCCAAGTGGCACGTCCTGGATGTCTGCGTGGAAGTCGTCCCTTCGGTCACTGCTCAGCGACAGGGGCATGACCTCGTTGGAGACGGTTTCGAGAAACCATTCGAACCTGTCTGTTGGCGGCACGACCGCAGCCGATGCCCTCGCTCCACCCACAAAACCCCCACCACATATGCGTCATGCCAGAGCACACAGATGGCCGGATCATCTCATGATCCAATCTGGGCTTCGAGACTCGGGAGGAACTCTCGCGCGTCACCGATGGCGGCTCCCGCCCGGTGGGTCGAGGGCGCCAATGACTGCAGTGCGCCGAAGGGTTTCCGGGAACACCGGAGTAATGGCGGGACCCGGTGCGGTCGGCACGCCGGTGGAGGAGCCGTCCGCGGTACCGCTCACGGCGCCGACGGGCTCTGCCGGTCGGGGGAGGCACCGAAGACGAACCGACGGCCGTATCCATGGGTGGTCGTGGTCAGGCAGTCTGCACAGAATGCGAAGACCCTCCGCACGACAGGCATAGTGCGCCCGCCGCCACAGATGTCTAATCAAGCGTCGAAGCAACGTGACGGCACCGTGGGGAAGAGCAGGCAGGTCCCCTGCTCTGCGTGATCGATACCGCTGGTTTCGTCTCTGACCGGCCACATGGAGCACGAGAGGAAACGGCGCTGCCTCAGATCCAGCGGGTACTGACACCGAGCAGGGGGGCCACTTCAGCGGCCGGCCCCTTCGCGAGCGCATCGACCGCAACGCAACGCTGCTGCCTGGCTGGCGGACGGCGCCGACGGACCGACGTGCGCAGGCGCCGCCCGGCCGCCCGGCCGCCCGGCTAAGCCCGCGTGACACCCCCGCGCTCGTATGGCTTTGAATCCGGCCCGACCGTCACCTTCTCGAAGGTGATGCCGCCACAAGAAGGGCGGAACCCACCGACCGGACCGCCGGCACCACCGACCCGCCCATCGCACCGCGTACCTTCCGAGGAGCCTCCCCGTGATCGTCTCTGCCTCCACCCTCTCCCTGACCGTCGCCGATGTGGACGCCTCCCGTGACTTCCTTTGCACCTACCTCGGCTACGAAGTGGCCATGGCCCAAGACGGCTTCGCCTCCCTGACCCGCGAGGGTGGCGCCGTCGGCATCGTCCTGCTCCGCAAGGGCACCGAAGTCCTCCCCCCTGAGCAACGGGACCAGGAGGCGGGTGGCCTCATCCTCGCGCTCACCGTCACCGATCTCGATGCGGAGGAGACCCGTCTGCGCGCGGCGGGCGCCCCCATCACCATGCCGCTACGCGAAGAGCCCTGGGGCGAGCGCCTGTTCCAGATGACCGACCCCAACGGAGTCGTCGTCCAGCTCGTCGAATGGGTCGCCCCCGACCACCCCGCGGACCGGGACCAGGACCCCGCCGCACACGTGGTCACGCCCTCGGCCGAGAACGTCATCGTCTCCCCGAACGCCACCATGACCGGCCTGGCGTCCCCCAGTCGCGGCAGCGTGGAACTCAGCACCTGGACGGTCACGATGGAGGCCGGTGCGACCGGCCCCGAACACTCCATCAGTCGCGAACAGGTCTGGACGGTCACCGCGGGCGTCCTGGAGGTGACGTGCGACGGTCGTACCCAGGAGGTCTCGGCCGGCCAGACCCTGATCCTGCCGGCGGACCGGACCCGCCGGATCCACGCGCGCGAGCAGGCCGAGGCCCACGTCTCGATGCGCTCCGACGGGGTCGCCTCCGTACCCGGCACCGAGGGCAGCCGTGAACTGCCCTGGGCCCGGTAGTCGCCGCAACTCCGGACACCAGGTGGCCCCCAGGTGGCCTTCTGCAAGGCTCCGGTCTTGCCCCGCAATCACCGGCCTCGGCCGGCATCCATGGAAATGAGAGTCGCTCAATGCGTGTGTTGTTGATGGCGTACGGGTCGCGTGGAGACGTCGAGCCGATGGTGGGACTCGCAGTGAGTCTGCGAGCGCTCGGCGCGGAGGTGCGCGTGTGCGCGCCGCCGGACTTCGCGGACCTGCTCCAGACCGTAGGCCTCCCGCTGGCGCCGATCGGCCTGCCGTTGCGGCCAGTCGTGAAGGCCGTGGTCACCGGAACGGCGCCGACAGCGGCGGAGGGCCTGGCCCAGCGCACGGCCGCATTGCTCGCCTCCGCGTACGACGCGGTCGCCGCGGCCGCCGAGGGCTGTGACGCCGTGGTGGCGACCGGCCTGATCCCGGCCATGGCCGCCACACGGTCGGTCGCCGAGCAGCTCGGCATCCCTTACACATCCGTGGCCTATTACCCGGCCTTCCTGCCTTCGCCGCACCACCCGCCGCTCGCGTGGCCGGGCCGCCCGGTCCCATCCGAGGTCACCGACAACCGGGTGTTGTGGGAGCTGAACAGGGAGAACCTGAATGTGTTGTTCGGCGAGGCGATCAACACGCACCGTGCATCGATCGGTCTGCCTCCGGTGCACGACGTCCGCGACCACGTCCTCACCGACCGGCCGCTGCTGGCAGCCGACCCGGTCTTGAGTCCGTGGCTGGAGCCTGCCGACCTCGAAGTGGTGCAGACCGGCGCGTGGATCCGGCCGGACGAACGCCCGCTCCCGGCCGAGCTGGAGGCGTTCCTGGACGCGGGTGCACCACCGGTGTACGTGGGCTTCGGCAGCATTCCCGTGCGGGACGCGCAGGGCGTCACCCGGGCGGCCATCGAGGCCGTCCGCGCTCAGGGCCGCCGTGTACTCCTTTCCCGCGGCTGGGCCGACCTGGAGCCGGCCGACGACAAGGACGACTGCTTCGCCGTCGGCGAGGTCAACCAGCAGGAGCTCTTCCGCCGGGTGGCCGCCGTCGTGCACCACGGCGGGGCGGGCACCACGACGACGGCAGCTCGGGCCGGCGCACCCCAGGTCGTCCTACCCCAGATGGCGGACCAGCCCTATTGGGCCCGCCGGGTGGCCGAACTGGGTATCGGCGTGGCACACGACGGCCCGTCGCTGACCGCCGAGTCCCTGTCGGCCGCGCTCAAGACGGCCCTGACCCCCGAGACCCGCGCACGAGCAGCCACCCTGGCACCCACCATCCGCACCGACGGTTCGACGGTGGCCGCGAAGCTGCTCCTCGGCGCAGGCGTGCCCGTGCCGGTGAGCCGCGAACAGATCTCCATGATCGCCCATGCCGACCACCCGATAAAGTCTCCACTCGACGACGACTCGGTCAGCCGCCTGCTGGAATACAGCCTCCCGCGAGGCGATGAGCGAGTGCTCGACCTCGGATGCGGCACAGCGGAATGGCTTCTGCGTGCCCTGACAACGCGCCCGCACCTGCACGCCGAGGGCGTCGACGTCTCCGAAGCCGCCCTGACGCAGGCCCGCCGGGCAGCGCGCGAACTCCTGGTCGACGAGCGCCTGATCCTCCACCGACAGGAGGCCGCCGACTTCGTCTCCCCACAGCCGTTCGACCTGGTGATCAGCGTCGGTGCCACCCATGCCTTCGGCGGTCTTCTGCCCACCCTCGCGGCGGCCCGCAGGCTCCTGGCTCCCGGAGGCCGCGTTCTGATCGGTGAATCGTTCTGGGACCGCGACCCGTCACCCGCGGCCATCGAGGCATTCGGCGACCTCGCCGACCTGGCGACCACAGTGGACCACGTCGTCGCCGACGGATGGACCCCCGTCCACGGCCATGTCAGCACCCGCAGTGAGCTGGACGCCTACGAGTGGGCCTGCTGGGGCTCCCTGGCCGCATGGGCGCTGGACCACCGCGACGAACCGGCCGGCGCACAGGTACTGGAGACGGCTACCGCCCAGCGTTCGCAGTGGCTGCGCGGCTACCGGGACAGCTTCGGCTTCCTCTGCCTGGTCCTGCGGCCGACGTCGGACTGATCACCGCCGGGCCGTCGGCAAACCGTGCGCCGACGGCCCTCCGCCGCCAGGCTGCAGGGCCGGGTGCGGGGACGGCCGAGGGGACCAGGGTCGCGCATCTTGACCAGCACCGCGATGGCGGTTGCATGCGTTCAACACGTACGACATGGGCCATGAGGCCTGGCATGAAGCTCTGAACAGTGGTTCACTTCTTGCATGGCTTACCGCAAGACACCTGCTGTGCACGACCGCCTGGCCACGGCCAGGGAACGCTTGGTGGAACAGGCCACCTGCGTGGTGGCCGATGTGGGCTGGGCCGGTGCCTCGATCACCGCGGTCGCCGCCGCAGCCGGGATGTCGGCCGGGTCGGTGTACCAGCACTTCCCCTCCAAGGCGGCACTGGCCGTCGAGGTCTTCCGTCGCGCCTCGGCGCGGGAGGTGGACGTACTCGGTGAGGTGCTGCGACAGGGTGACGGCAATCCGGTGGAGCGGCTGGCCCTGGGCGTGGGCGTCTTCGCGCGGCGCGCCCTCGAGGCGCGCGGCCTGGCCTATGCCCTGGTGGCAGCCCCGGCCGAGCCGGCGGTCGGCGCGGAGCGGTTGGAGTTCCGGCGCCGTTACCGCGAGCTGTTCGCCGCTGTGATCCGCGAAGGCGTCGAGGCCGGGCTGCTGCCCGGCCAGGACCCGCAGATCACTGCCGCAGCCCTGACCGGCGCGATCGGCGAGGTGCTGGTCGACCCGCTGTCCGTGCCCGCCGAAGACGCGGCCGACCATCTGGTCGCCGAACTGACCGCCATGTCCCTGCGCTGCGCGGGCGCCCGCCCCGCCCCGGCGACCCTTTGACCTGTGGAGTGCACCAGCTGGTGCCCACCGCGGACATCGAACTGCGCGCCCGCCACCTGGTCGAGCGCATGGCCCTGGTGCTCCAGGGCTCTTTGCTGGTCCGGTACGCACCCACCGCGGTGGCCGACGCCTTCTGCGCTTCCCGGCTCGCCGGTGACCGCGGCCTGGCATTCGGCACGCTCCCCACCGGCCTGGACCTCGCCGGCATCATCCACCGCATCCCCGGCGCGGCCACCTGAGCGACGGACCCAGGCTGATCACGTGGGTGATTGCAGGGCAGTCCGTCACGCTGTCCCTCGTCGAGGACGGCACGACGGTGCGGAGGATAGCGGTCGGTCTAAATGCCCGGAGGACGGCGCGCTGCTCCTGTACGTCGGCAACGCGCGGGTGGTGCGCAAAGACCCGCGCCCCCCTGCCACGGACCGGCATCGATGAACAAGGCCACTCGAGCATCCAGGGCTACCGCTGGAGTGGACGGCATGCAGGCTCCCATGTCATAGGCCGCGCGTAGCCTGTCGCCATGCAGACAACTCTGATGATCTACGACGGCACCGCACCGGCCGCTTCCGATGTCCCGCGTACCGGGGGTGTGCCGCTGGCCCCTGCAGGATTCACCTGGCCCATGTGCGGCTCCTACTGTGGAGGGCCGCTGCAGTTCTTCGCCCATCTCCCCGTCGAGTACGGCGTCCTGTCGGTCTTCGTGTGCCAGAAGGACCCCGGCGCGTGTGAGTTCTGGGACGCGGCTTCCGGAGCGAACCGGGTCTACCTGTTCCCCCGGGAGGAACTGCAGCCGATAGGCGTGCCCGAGACGGGAGTGACGCTCCTGCCCGCCACCTCAGCCATCCGTACCCACGTCGTGACGCTCGACCCCGAAGAGAACGACGACCCGGATGAACTCGCGCCTGACGCATACGACCTTGCCCGCTCGGGATGGAAGCGGGAACCTGAAGAGCGATTCGGGAAGCAACGCGAAGTGCTCGGGTCACTCGGCGGCAGTCCCTCCTACCTTGAGGACGACCGACTGCCCGTGTGCCCCTCCTGCACCATCACGATGGAATTCGCGGCGCATCTGGAGGAAGGGATCTCCGCGCAGACCGCGATGAACCTCGGCGGTCAGCTGGGCTACGTCTTCGTCTGCCGCGCTTGCCGCGAAGGCGCCTTCCTCACAGACTGAGCACACCACACCGCAGCCGACGCTCCGTCAGGCGCGCACAAGATCAACGGAGCTGCATGAGGTCGATCCCGTAGCACTGACTCGCCGGTGTGCAGCAGGTGCGCGGTCTGCCTCACGCGATCCCCCCGGCCGGTCAGAGGATCGACAGCATGTAGGTCAGCTGGTGGCTGCGTTGCGCAGTGCGAGGGTGATCTGGGCGGGAGCCCGCGAGTTTGATCACCCGGACCGGTCAACTCGACCCACCACGGTAGCGTTCCCCGTCACCACGGCGTGGTCTTCGGCTTGCGGTGCCACCACCAGTGCGCGGAATCGGCATCCTTGCGCCTGCGCCGCAGCCAGGGGTCCAGTTCCCCGGTGACGTCCTGGATCGTGCACGCCTCGAAACGAGCGTCCAGTGAATCCAGCACGGTCGACAGTTCCCGCCGTGGCCCATCGGGCATGCCGGCGAGCGCGAGCTCCAGGACACCCCGGTGCTCGAGATCGTACTCATACTCGCTGAAGAGGTACTGGTCGACCGGAGGCCGCATGCCCTCCAGGAACCCGATGAGGCGTTCCCATGCTTGGAACTGATTCCTCAGCGAGTGCGCCGGGGTGACGATACGGCTTCGGATTTCTGCTCCCAGGCGCAGCCTCTCGGCTTCGAGCTGCGCTTGATCAAATCTCGCGACTCCCTCACGGGTCTCCTGGGACAGGCGACTCCAGTAGTTCTCTGATTCCGTGGCTGCCCTACTCGCCATCGATTTGCTCCATGAAGTAGTCGTGTCCCCGGCTCGGCTGCATGCCCCGTCGCGGGTGATCACGGTGTGTGTCTGGTCGTCCCACCCCCCCAGCGGGAGGTCCCCGTAGGCGTGTTAGCAGCGGTTGTCGGGGCTCAGCAGCGTGGCGGCCGCGGCGATGAAGGCGACGGATGCTTCCTTGGCTGCATGCCGGCGGGCGTCCAGCTCGGCTCGGTCGGTGGCCTTGCGCAGCGCGTACGTGGCATCTGCGGTCTGCTGGGCGGGGCCGGCCAGCTCGGGGACCAGGACCTGAAGGCGGATGTGGGGCGCGGTGATTGCCGCCCGGGTGTCGTGAGACCTCGTCTGGGCCTCCAGCTGGTGCTCGGTGCCTGCCTCGGTCAGGGCCAGACGCTCCCGATGGAACATCGCCGAGCGGTGCGCGTCCAGGGCGGCCGCGAAGTCGGTGACGGCGCTGAGCTGGTCCTGGCGGTGGCTGTCGGCGCGCTGCTCGGCGCGTGCGGTGCGCGCCGAACGGTGCTGGAGAAGTCCGGCGGTCAGGGCACCGGCGAGGGTACCGAGTACGGCAACGATCGAAGGCCATATGGACATCAGTGGCGGGTCCTCTCGAATAGTCGGTGACGGTGAGGTTCGCGGACGGCGAGGCAGGCGGCAGCGCCTTCGCCGACGGAGATACGCCCGCTGCGCTCCGGACCTATCCCGGCAGTCAGTTGGGTCTGGAGTCAGAGATCAGGAGTCCTGCACCGTGATCACTTGCTCCCAGCCGATGCACACGAGACGGTCGGCTGCGAGTACCGGCGCGCCCGGCAACTGAGCGACACTTTCTTGTTGTTGACGGAGCGTTAGCAGCGGTGACCAGCAAACGTTGCCGGCTCCCGGCGGTGCAACCACTTTTGGTCAGCCCGTCGGTTCAAGGGTGGAGTGGGGGCGGGGTGCTGTTCCAGCATTTTGGAACAGCACCCGCTCTTCACCGTCTCGGGCGCGGTCCGCTCGCATGGATCCGCCAGGATGCGTGTCCGGCAGGTCTGGTGGGTGTTTGCCATAAAGATCGTTCGGCTGGAGTCGGGGATCCGCTGGGAAGTGACGGGCCCTTGCGGCTCCGCCCCTCATGCCCCGCCCAGCCCCCCGGTGGCCGGCGCAGGCCCCGGCCACTCCCCCTCTGGTCGGGATCCTTCATTCCGCCGGAGACCCCCCAACCGAGTGCTGTGTTGCTCGGCCCGGTACCCCTGCACTGGTTGTTGGGGCCGCCCGGGTGAGTGGCTGCGCGGACGGGGCAGGGTCGCAGACGGGTGCGGCCGGCCTGTGGTCGGGGGACGCGAGGAGTGGGCGGTGTTCTGGTGGCCTGGGACTGGTAGACGGTGGATTCGGGGACGCGCACGCGGGCGCGGCGGGTGTACTGGTCGGCCACAGCGAGCCGGGTCTTCGGGTGTGTCGTGCCGGTACATCGCCTACGGCAC
This sequence comes from Streptomyces sp. NPDC054849, assembly GCF_053610945.1. Lineage (NCBI taxonomy): Bacteria > Bacillati > Actinomycetota > Actinomycetes > Kitasatosporales > Streptomycetaceae > Streptomyces > Streptomyces sp. NPDC054849. The sequence goes on along the minus strand of NZ_JBSGZI010000001.1, from coordinate 153,196 downwards.
CCTCAGGTCCCGCTGCCTGGTGGCCGACCAGACGGCGGCGGTCTTGGATGGCCGGACCTATCAAGGCGCCAAGTTTGCGCCGGACTTGGGGAGACCGACCGTGGCACCAGCCTGAGTGGGATCCATGGCTGACGTCAGCGCGGCCAGTCCGGCCTCGTCGGCCGCCCACACGGTGGCGTGCCATCGGCCGCGCCACTGTTCCAGCAGCACCCGTTGACGGTCGCCGTCCCGGGAGTGGCGCTGGGTGCCGTCGACCGTCGACGGCCCGGGGGTGAAGTCCTGCCGGAGCACCTCCAGCAGGGCCGACGGCTCCGGTTCCCCCGTCAGATCGAGCTGTTTGCCGTGAAGGTGGACCGGCGCGTCCCAGATCCGGGCGTGGACGAGGTCCGAAAAGCGGTCGGCATGGGGCTGCCATACGGCGGACGGCGTCACGTCGTCGAAGGAGATCACCACCGGCGGGTCCTCGGAGCCGTCGAGGCGCACGGCCATCACCCACACGCCCTGGTTCTCGACCATGAACGGCAGCAGACCCAGGGAGCCGACCGGGTCGAAGGGCCGTTCTTCCTGTTCTTCCACGTCGTCGGGCCAGTCACCATCGTCCTCGGGCCAGTAGTAGACCTCTGCCCGGCCCAGCCGTTCGGCGTCGTACACCATGTCGTCGTTGCTGAACTTCCTCAGCACGGCGGCGCCCTGTGCCAGTGCGAACCACTCGCGCACCGACGCCGGCACAACATGGCCGTGCACGGACTCGAAGCGGTCCAGTACCGCCTCGGCCTCCTTGGACATCTCCAGGTCCAGCCCGGCCAGTTCTGCCGCACGACCGTGGAACCGCAGCGTGCCCGTCGGCATCGTCCGTACCCCCTGTTGTCACCCGCCGGTGGGCCGAATGCCCGGCGGCCAGGCAGCGACCCTAGCCGCTCGTACCGACAACGTGCACTGCGGCGGTACCGGACGCACACCGTCGCCTACGCCCCAGCAGCTCGGCCACACCGTCGCCCCCTCCCTCCCACCCCCCGATCGAGGCGTACCTGATCCGCCCCGGATGTCGGCGGACGCATGCAGCCTCGTTGTGAAGCTTAGGAAGAAGGAGCGCTTTCCACCGAGGCCGCGACGTCCTTCAGGTCCTGGGCGATGGCCCTGGCCACGGTCCTGGCGCCCAACGCGCCGAACACCTTGGCCAGGAGTCCGCCGAGCCCGCCGGGCGGCCGGGCCGAGAACGTCATGCGCACGACGGTCACTTCGGGACCTTCCGCGCGCAGCGTGAACTCCGAGATGTAGTGCGTGTTGTGAGACTCGGCCTCGACGACATAGCGCTTGTGGACCGTGCAGGCCGTGATCCACATCTCCTCGGTCGCCTGCTTGCCGAACATCCGCCGTGTCTCACGCCACCGTGTCCCCACCGCGAATGGTCCGTCGCTGAGCACCTCCACGCTGTCCACGCCGCTCAGAACAGCCGGCATGTTCGCCAGATCCGTCAACCCCTGCCAGACCCGTTCCGTGGACGCATTGATCCGCCGTTCCACCGTCACCTGCGGATTACCCATGGCCTGGCTCCCTCGCACCTATGGGCCCGACCGGGCCCCGTCTCCACCCATGGAAACAGCCGGGTCGGACATGTGCCCGCCTTGAAGCAGTGGCGCGGCCTTGCCGCCCGCTACGTCGAAACCGCCGAGTCGTGCCAGGAAGGGCAGCCGCCTCCGCGGCCGAGAGCGCGCGCCACCTGTCGGAGGGAGGCTGCCCGAGCGCGGGCAGTCACGCGCTTGCCGCAGGCATTGATCCGCGGCGCACTCAAACGTCCCACCGACCCCGCGGACTGAATGGATACCTGCGACGGCGAGCGAGCGGTGGCTGCGGCCGCCCCGATCACCCCAGGGTCATGACCGGCCAGGTCCGTCGAGGCGTTCCGTGGGCCCGGCGAAGGAGAGGAACAGGGTCCGTGTGGTGAGCAGCCAGGTGTCGCCCACCTTGCGGAACGTGTCCTCGTAGTGCCCCACCTGAACCGGGGGCCGGGGCGGCACGAGGCCTTCGGTGTAGCCGTCGACACGGTACGTGGTGAAGTAGGTGGTGGCGGAGGCCGTGTCCGCGGAGGCCACAGTGACCAGGATGTTGGTGCATATACGGCGTGACAGCCGGTCTGCGGGCCGATCGCCGAAATAGGTGCGCAGAGCGTCATGACCCGCGATGCGGCGATCGCCGGCGGGCCATTCCCAGATCCCGTCCCGAGTGAACAGGTCCGCCACCGACCCGGGGTCTCCAAGGTCGAGCCGGTGGACGAACTCGACGATCAGCCGCTCACAGGCCCGCTCGGCGAGCAGACGCTCCATCGGGTCCAGAGTGTCAGAATTCATGATCAACTCATATCAGGTCACGCATGGAGAGTGAGCCTCCCCCGCACCACCTCCCCCCGGCTCTCGGGCTCAGGCTCTCCGGAGCCGCGCCGGCCCGTGGCCGTCCCCTCACGTGCAGGGGTGGCCTTCCTGGGCCTCGGTACCCGCGACTGCTGCAGTTCCCCCGGCGGACAGGCAAGGCAGACCGGCCCGGTCCTCGGCCCCTGGATATCGGTGGACCTTTCGCCTCGCTTGCGGCGCACGCCCGTGGTGCGATGAAACAGGGGGTCGGGAAGGAGAGAGCGATGATCCCACCGGCAGGGGAGCGCAAGAGTGGCACGGGCCCTGTGTCGGTCCGCCCGCTGGGTGAGGCGGACCTGGATCAGGCCGACGAGATCTTCAGGGTCGCCTTCGGGACGTTCTTCGGAGCTCCCGAGCCGAAGACATTCTTCGGGACCGCCGACTACGTCCGCACTCGCTGGGCGGCCGATCCGGAGGCTGCCTTCGCAGCGACGGTCGAGGGCGAAGTCGTTGCATCGAATTTCGCCGCCAATTGGGGCAGCGTCGGATACTTCGGCCCGCTGACCGTACGTCCGGACCTGTGGGACCAGGGCGTCGGCAGGCGCCTCATGGAGCCGGTCATGGACTGCTTCGAGACCTGGGGGAACCGACACCTGGGCCTGTTCACCTTCTCGCACAGTCCCAAGCACATTGAGCTCTACCGCCGGTACGGTTTCTGGCCCCGATTCCTCACAGCCATCATGAAGAAGCAGGTCACAGGCAGTGCCGCGGTCCCCGGCCGAGTGCTGTACGGCGAACTTCCCGCCGCCGAGCGGCTCGACGCCCTGAGCCTCTGTCGCGCACTGACCGGGGCCGTTTTCGAGGGCCTGAGCGTGGAACGCGAGATCGTGGCCACGCACGCGCAGGGACTCGGTGACACCGTCCTGCTCCAGGGGGACGGCTCAGAGCTCGATGGCCTGGCCGTCTGCCACTGCGGAGCCGGGTCGGAGGCCGGAGAAGACGTGTGTTTCGTCAAATTCGGCGCCGTACGTCCTGGCCCGGAGGCGGCCGACCGGTTCGAACGACTGCTCACCGCGTGCGAGCGGCTCGCCGCCGAGCGCGGCCTGGGGCAACTGGACGCCGGAATGAGCCTGGCCCGCCAGGATGCCTACCGGCGCATGGTCGACCGCGGTTTCCGCACCTGGTTGCAGGGCGTGGCCATGCACAGGCCCAACGAACCCGGCTACAGCCACCCCGACGCCTACGTGATCGACGACTGGCGCTGAGACCCAGCCCCGCCCGGCCCGCGAGGACCCGCCGGTGCCGTCACCACCATCACGAGGAAGATCATCGCTTCGGAGCGGTGGGGGTGGGTTTCGCAGTCGCGGGCGAGGCGCCGATGGTTCATGAGCCAGCCGAAGGTCCTCTCGACAGGCACAAAGGGCGGCCACGTCCCCTGACCTGGGAGTGCTTTCCTCCAGCCCGACATCTCACCGATCTCATCGCGGGGAGATGCCTTCGCTGCCTTCATGGCTGATGCTCGGGTGGGCGGGCAGGTGGTCAGACCATGGCGAGCCGGTCCACGAGCAGCTCTACCCTCCGCTCGGCGTCCCCCGGCGGCAGCCGTCCTGCCCGGGTCAGGGTCGCCACTCCGTGCAGGGCCGCCCAGAACACCTCCGTGAAGAGTGCCGGGTGGACGCCTTCCCCGGAGACATCACCGAGAGTCTCCAGCAGGGCGGCGAAGGCGTCCTTCAGAGGCTCCGGTGTCTCCTCGGCGGCGAACGCCAGGCCGCCGTCGAGCTGGAACATGGCGTCGTAGACCGCCGGATTGCGCTCGGCGAAGTCGAGGTAGGCGCGGGCGAGAGCGGTGACCCGGGCGCGCGGGCCGTCCGCGGCGCAGGCCGCGGCCCGCACCGCCGCGGCCATCTCGGCGGCGCCCTCCAGGGCGACGGCGCCGATGATCTCGCGTTTGCCGCGGAAGTGGCTGTAGAGGACGGGCTGGCTGTACTCGATGCGCTCGGCGAGCCGGCGAGTGGTGACCGCGTCCCAGCCCTGCTGCTCGGCGAGTTCGCGGGCCGTCGCCACGATGAGGCGCTCGCGGACCGCCCGTTCGCGTTCCTTGCGTTCCTGTACCGACATGATTCGATCCTAGCATCGCTAGACATACGAGCGGCAGTAGTACTAGCGTTGCCTCGTCAGCTAGCAACGCTAGGCCCAGGAGGGGTAGTCATGCTCAACGCACTTGAGATCGTCACCACCGTGATCGTCGGCCTGATGGTGGGGATGGAGTTCTCCGTCGCCTTCGTCATCAACCCGATCCTCAACGCCCTCCCCGACGACAGCGGCGTGCTCGGCCGCGCCCACGGGGGCCGGATGCTCGGCGCCGTCATGCCGGTCTGGTACATCGGCTCGCTCGTCCTCGTCGCAATCTGGGCCGTCGCCGGATGGCACCACCCAGGCACCGCACTCGTCGTCACCGCCGGCGCGCTGCTGATCCTCAGCGTGGTCATGTCGCTCCTGCTGCTCGTCCCGATCAACAACCGGAGCAAGACGTGGACCCCCGAGAACCTGCCCGACGACTGGAAGGAGCAGAAGAACCGCTGGGACCGCTTCCACTACGTCCGCGTCGCCGTCATCATCGCCGCCTTCGCCCTGATGGTCACCGCCCTCGCCTGAACCCGCGAGCCGCACCGCGCCGGCTGGACGGTCCCCCGCTTGGGCATGCTGCTGAGCGCTCTACCTGGCCGGACGGGCCAGGTAGAGCGCTCGGTCGCACCCGGTGGTTCCTGAGCATCGCAGTGGGCGGATGAGCGCTTCGCGTTCCGCGCCGGCCGGTCCCTCCTGGGATCCGGCCGACGGAGGCGTCCGGCGTCCACCTGCTCGCCTTGGCCAGAGGGTTCGCAGCCTCCAACGCAGTGACATACGGCTGGACCGAGGCCGGGCTGGAGGACGTCCAGCACCCAGGACCTGTTGTTCCCCCCGCGGCGCGCACCGCGGTGGACGCGTACAGGGATCACCGCTGCAACGGCATCCACGACGAGGGCGATCGCCCGTTCGCGTTCTATGACACCGACGGCAACGGCCGGCTCGACCGCGACGACGTAGAGCTCTGGTAGGCACGGTCCCGGCCGGCGGTAACGTCCGGCTCGACTCGCCGAACTCGGTGTGGAGAAGAGCGTGCTGTGCGCTCGGCGCATGTACGGGCTGGACCCCTATCTGGACATCGAGATCCATCGACATGGACACCAACGACCGCGGCCTGCTCGACATCGAGCGCTTCGACCTCGAACCCGACCGCCCGCTCTTCCACGGCCGCGTCGGCACCACGACCGCTGCCGACGTACGAGGGCTCGACCGCGACCAGACCATCCGGTTTCTCCTCGACGTCGTCGTCGACGCGGCGGCTGAGCCCCGCGTTGACCGACGCCCTCAGCCGCGGCGTGAACCGGGTCCCCGAACTCCGGGGCGAGGCGAGCACCTGAAGCTGCGGGCACTGCACGCGGGCGATCACGAGGCCTTCGCCTGGATCCTTACCCACCACCCTGTACTCACCCGCTACCTCGGTGTCGACCGCATGAACGCCGACCAGGCACACGACGCCTTCGCCCGTTCCTGCTCGCTGTGGCCGGGCGGCCGCCCCATCTCCCAGCGACCCTGTGCCCCGTGCACTCGTGCTCGGGGGCACTCATGCACTCGTGACGAGCCAACCCGCTACCTCAAACCTTGATCAACTTCATAGGAATGGTCCTCCAGGTCCTTCTAGAGTGCTCCCGACCGCAGTGCACCGAAAGTGTGCGATGACAGCAAACTTGGGGGAAGTATGAAGCGCAAGGCAGCCATGGTTATGGCCGCTCTTGTCATGGCGTCCGGCGTGGGCATGATGGGCGCCTCACAGGCGTCCGCGCGCGACTGCCAGTACAACACGCGCTCCTGTAAGTGGGAGCCCACTGCCGCACTGTGCTTGGCGAACGCTGACACGATCAACTTGCCGCAGTACAAGCGTCTCAAGCTCACCGATCTGCCTCAGCCGTTCAAGGGGCGCTTCATGGCCTGCTCCTCCGGCACTTGGACGAAGGGCCGTGGCTGACCATTAGCCGGAACGGCCAGGCGGCTGTCTCGCCTTTGTGGCGGGCGGCTGCCTGGCGCGGCTGGAGCCGCAACCTTCAGTCTCCATCGTCCGCACCGTCTCGGTCATCGTGCTCGCACTCGGCACCGCAGCACTCGATAACGGAGCCGCAGTCGCGGCGGTGGCCTCGGAGGACATCCCAGTCGTCATCCAGTGCAACAACCCGACGAGTGTTTCCCTCGTCGAGTTGATCTCGCTCATCTCCGAGGAGAAGCGACGAACGACGGGAACCGTGCCTCGGGGTCGTCACAGTGGGGGAGGCACCATCCTCAGCCTGGATGGCTGCTCAGCCGCCTCGGCCGGCCGCGTAGAGTACCTGCGGTCATCGAACGGAGAAGATGTTGGACGCGGTCGAGTTCCCTCTCAGCGCTCGGGTGCGCCGGGCCTGGCGATGGCTCGTGGCCACGAGCGCGGCGAGTGCCGTGGTCGCGGGAGCCGCCGTGGCGTCCGTGGTCGCCGACGCCTCCGGCCGGGTGCCGGTGTCGAGGACGGTCCAGGCGGGCCTGGTGCTGGTGACGCTGTTCGTGCTGCCCGTCGCATGGGTGGGAGCTCGTGCCGTCTGGGCATTGCGGGGACGTACCGAGCTGTTCGCGGCCGCCGGAGGGCACCGCCGGCGGCGTCCCACCGACCGGCAGCTGATCGACCACCTGCGCGACGAGCACCCGCTCACTCCGCTGTGGTGGATGCTGGCCATCCTCGGCGGCCTCGGCACACTCTGTCTGGGGTTCGCGTTTCCTTTCGCCCTGGCGGGCGGGGCCGTACTCGCCGGTGTACTCCTCGGCGCCGGGCTGGCCGCTTCCCTGACCGCCCTGGCCCTCGCCATACCCGGGATCCGTCGCGCCGGCCGCCAAGGCGCGCAGGACCGGAAGCGGCGCAGCGAACTGTGGTCGCTGCCCAGCTCCGTCGAACGCCGGCTCACCGTCCCCCTCCTCGGCACCGGCGACGGCGCACACCTCGGCGCCTGAACACACGGCCGAACCAGCTCTCACACCGCGGTCGCCCGCACCCGCACCCCCTGACCTGTGCAAACCGCGCCGCCGGCCTCATGCCGCCACGAATCGAACCTCGGCTTCGGCTTCGGCTTCGGCTTCGGGTGCGGCTTCGGGCAGATGCGGCACGGCGTCCGCCAGGCCGTTTGTCGCATGGAGGCGACAAGTCACAGCCTCAGCGACAACAGCCGCCGAGCACAGCCGCGTTGGGGGTGGCAGGCCAACCAACACCAGCGCCGCGGCCGGCTCGACCAGGCACAGCTCGCCGCCCTCGCCGAGCTGGGCATGCACTGGGCGATGTAGCGAGGTCGCACGGCTGACGCTGTTCCAGAATTCTGGAGCAGGCGGCCACCTGAAGGGGCCGCGTCAGTCGCGGAAGCGGGTGCCGGCGGCGAACATGCCCGCCGCCGCGACGATTCCCAGCGCCCACGCCACGGCCGTACCCACGCTGCCCAAGGTCACCGGCGTCCCGAGCATCCAGCCGTACAGCACGGGCGCGTACAGCAGCAGGACGGCGGCCGGCAGCGGCACCACTACGGCAAACACCTCGGTGAAGCCGAACGGCTGGCTGCGGCCGCCGGGAAGGGACAGGGCCTTCCTCATCAACCGGTACATACGGGCCGACGCCCCCAGCGCCATCGCCGCAACCCCCACGGGATACCACCAGCCCTCGGCCAGCAACGCCGCCAGATAGTCCATCCTGCCCATTGTGCCGGGGCCCACGGACAAGCCGCCCCGACCGCCGTCCGGTTCACGCACGCGGGTAGCCGTGGCTCGGCAGCGGGTACTCCCGGCCTGGGAGGCCGGACACCCCGTCAAGCCTCGCTGCTATCCGGCCGGCGGCCAGACGGGGTCGCCGCCCCACGTGTCCTCAGCGGTCAGGGTGAGTACCAGCCGCCCGTCCACCACGGCTGCGGCCACGTCCTCGTCGTCGACGGCGGCCTCGGCGAAATCAGCGGGTGCGACGCGGTCGAGCAGGAAGACGAAGTGGAGGGCGAAGGGTGAGCCGTACGAATGGGGCTCACCGTCGGCGTCGACCATGAAGTTGGCCCGCCAAGCGCCCGCGCACAGGGTCCCCACGAGATCGCCCAGGAAATCCGCGTTCAGCAGCGGGTCCGCGCCGTCGATCAGCACCGCGACGTCCTGCTTGCCGTGCCCGGGCCCGTGCCAGTCGCCGAGGCAGTCCACCATGGCGTCCCAGTTGTGCCCGAAGTAGCCGGGGAACCCCAGTTCTCGGGCGAACGCCCGGTACAGACAGCCCTTCTCATGCAGCTCCTCGCCGTCCAGGCGCAGGACGATCCCACCCCGGGCCCGCAGCTCGGCCGCGGCCGCGGCCACCCAGGGGTCGGCAGAGGAGGTGAAGGTGACCCAGGGCGACCGGCGTTCGGTGAGGGTGGGAAGGAAGCTGCTCATGGGGCATGCTCGCACCCCGCCCGCCCGGGGCGCCCCCGGATTACGGCCGCGCCGGAAGTGTCAGCCTCCGCCCGCCGCCGTGCGGGCCCGTACCTCCTCCGGGGTGAGGTAGTGGTCCGTGTACTCGAAGTCGCGCAACGTCCCCGGCTTGTACGTCTGGAAGCCGGTCCGGACGAAGTCGTCGCCGGCCACGGCGTTCAGAAGCCAGTTCGTCATCACCCGGGTCTTCGCGGCCCCGGTGCGCAGCGCCGCCCAGTGGTAGCCGCGGGCCACGGCCTGGGCGGGCATCCCGCGCAGGTCGATGCCGAGTGGCCGGGAAACGCCGTCGCGGCCGCCGAGGTCCACGACCAGTCCGAGGTCCTTGTGGACGTAACGACGCAGCGGCGTGCCCCGCAGCGTGGCGACGACGTTGTCGGCGGCGACCCTGCCCTGGCGTTCGGCGTGCTGCGCGGTGGGCGGGCACACCGTGCCGTCCCCGCCGCCGGCCAGGTCGGGCACGGCGGCCGCATCACCCAGCGCGAACGCGCCGTCCGCCCCCGGCACCCGCAGGTCCGGAGCGACGACGAGCCGGCCGCTCTTCGCGGTCTCGGCGCCCAGCGTGGCGATGAGTGGGCTCGCGGCGACGCCGGCGGTCCAGATGAAGGTGCGGCAGGGCAGCACGCGCCCGTCGGTGAGGGTGACGTCCTCGGGGCCCGCCTTGGCGACGGAGGCGCCGAGCGAGACCTCGATGCCGCGGCGGCGCAGCACGTCGAGGGCTGCCCGGCCCAGCCGGTCGCCGAGCTCGGGCATCAGCTTCGAGGCCACGTCCACGAGGTGCCAGCTGATCTCGCTCCGGTGCAGCCGGGGATAGCGGCCGACGGCGTTCGTGGTGAGCCGCTCCAGGGCGGCGGCCGTCTCGGTGCCCGCGTAACCGCCGCCCACCACGACGAAACCGAGCCGTGAGGCCCGTTCCGCGGAGCCCGGTGCGGCGGCGTCGGCCAGGTCGAGCTGGGCGATCACGTGGTCGCGCAGGTGGGCCGCCTCGGCCAGCGTCTTCATACCGCGGCCGTGCTCCGCCAGACCTGGGATGTCGAAGGTGCGGGTCACACTCCCCGGCGCGAGCACCAGGTGGTCGTACGGCTGGTCCACCAGCTCCCCGGTGATCTTCCGGATGACGCAGACCTTGGCCCGGGTGTCGACGCCCACGGCCCCGCCGGGGACGATCAGGGTCCGGTGGCGGCGGCTGCGGCGCAGCGACACCGCCACGGACTGGGGGGTGAGCACCCCGGAGGCCACCTGCGGCAGCAGGGGCAGGTAGAGCTGGTAGGAGAACGGAGTGACCAGCAGGATCTCCGCCTCCCCGGGTGACAGCGTCCGCTCCAGGCGGCGTACGCAGGAGACGCCGGCGAAGCCCGCGCCGACGACCACGATCCTCGGTCGTGCCATGGTGTCCGTCCCTTCTCGGGTGTACGGGTCCCCGGCACGCCTTCCCCTTCAGGCCGTTCCATGCACACGGAAAAGCGGGGCGGACGGCTCGGGAATGCAGCCGGGGCCGGGCTGGACGGCAGCGACAGCGCGGTCGCCGGTGGCGCTGCCCGGTGCCATTGCGGTGCCGTCGCCCGGTGCCGTCGCCCGGTGCCGTCGCCTGGTGCCGTCGCCCGGTGCTTGCGGCGGCAAGAGCCGGTAGATTTCGTCCGGCAGGGCCAGGAACGGTGGCCCTGCGGCAGTTCGACGTGGAAGGGCGGCATGGAATTCTTGCGTGAGGGCGGGCACAGGCTGCTGCTGGGTACTGTGGGGCTCCTCGCCATATCGGCCTCCGTCGCGCTCGCGGTGCGGACCTGCAGTCGGTGGCTGTTCATCCGTAAAACGTTCGACGAAGGGCTACCTGCCGATGGCAGGGTGCTGGACGCCTACGTGCTACCGGGAGACCAGGGACGGGCGGGCCTCCAGCACGCCATCGTGGGCTTTCGTGCAGCCGACGGGCGCGAGTACCGGCTCGACATCGGCACCGGCCGGCGACAGCCACTGGGCGCGCAGATGCGACTCCGCTATCTCCCGTGGAGCCCGGAACGAGCAGTCCTCGTCGAAGCGGGCCGGGGCACCGTACGCACGGTGCTGACCCTCCTGTTCCTGGTGGGCTTCGGGGTGGTCGGCGTCTTCCTCACGGTGTACAGCCTGCCCTGAGGGCGAGCTGCACCTTGCTCGGCAAGCACGCCAACCCAGTCTGCACGAACCAGCCGTCCGAGCGATCGGCCATTGGCGGCACGGAACTCCACCCGCCGCCGGCTCGCGGGTGTGCTGTAGCGATGCTGAGGCGCGATCCGAATTTTTCGGTGTTCGGCGGTCTGAGGATGTCGAGAACGTGCCACCGGCTCCGTCCCGGGGACGTCAGCGGCCACCACCGGCCGCACGAGGAAGAAGGAGAAACCAGCATGGCGATTCAGCGGATGGACAACGTCGGCATCGTCGTCGAGGACATGGATGCCGCCATCGCGTTCTTCGTGGAACTCGGTATGGAGCTGGAGGGCAAGGCGGAGGTCGAGGGCCTCGTCGCCGACCAGTGCACCGGCCTCGAGGGCGTCCGCTGTGACATCGCGATGGTCCGGACCCCGGACGGTCACAGCCGGATCGAGCTGGCGAAGTACCGCAGCCCCGCGGCGATCAGCGCCGGGCCGCGAAGGCGGCCGCACAACATTCTGGGCACGCACCGCGTCATGTTCGCCGTCGACGACATCGAGGACACCGTTGCCCGCCTGCGCCCTCACGGCGCCGAACTCGTCGGCGAGATCGCCCGGTTCGAGGACAGCTATCTGCTCTGCTACCTCCGCGGCCCGGAGGGCATCATCGTCGGCCTGGCCGAGCAACTGCGCTGAGACGAAGAACCTTGAAGCATGCGGCCGAACGAGACCATCGAGGTTCTGCACCGCCCGAGCAGCCAGGAGCTGCCGGCCGGTGACGTGACCCCCGCCTGGCCCACGTCGCCAAGGACAAATCCGCAGACGCCGCCGCACTTCGTCCGTCACGGTTGACGCGCAAGGACTGCGGGCAACCTTGTGGCGTCATTCGAGAACTTACCAAGGAGACGGACGTCGTATTGGGGCGATCTGCTCTCACCCTCTTCGCCGCGGCGAGCCTGGCGGGCCGGGGAACGAAGGTGCTGCGCGGGTCTCGTCACCATGATGTCGGCGGTGCCTGACGAGACCGCACCGTCCGCATGTGCTGGCCCGCTCCCGGGGAGCGCCCTTGGGCCGGCCGGGTGCCTGAAGTCGTGTCCGGCCTCGGCTGCGGACGAGCAGGAAGTACTCGCCGCGTCCAGACGGCCGCCGCAGGAGCCGTCCGCGTGGCTGATCGAGGACGGCACCGCGCACTGGCGTGTTCGGCGGTCGAGTGGTGCCGGTGTCACAGCTGGGGGACGTACGGGGCGAGGCCGACGATCAGGATGGACCGTTCGCCCGGCCCTGGCTCGGAGCCCGCGCGGACCGGGCCGACGTAGTGGCTGACTCTGTGGTCGTGGACGGCGTAGCCGTCCAGTGGTTCGGTGAGGGTGAAGCCGGCGTGGATGTCCGCCCACGGGTCCTCGGGCTGGAGGCCCGCGCTGCCCGGTGTGGCGATGACGTTCTGCCCGCCGGTGACGTTGGTACGGCTGATCAGGTGGGCGAAGGTGAACGTGCTGGCCGAACCTCCGTCCTGGTGCAGGCAGTTCGGGGAGGAGACGGCGTCCTGGCCGGGACGGTCGACGCCGAGCCTGATCAGGTGGACACCAGCCCACAGCGGCCGTCTCCCCAGATTCTTCAGGGACAGGACCTGCTCGATGTCCCAGCGCAGGAGTCGCAGCAGCAGAGCGTTGCCGCGCAGCGCCTCGGGGATGTCGGGGAGCACACGCCGCGTCCGCGGGTACTCAGGGTCGTCCTCGCCCTGGGAGAAGTCGGTGACCGTACCGTGTACGGGGTCGGGGGTTCCGGGAATCCAGGACAGTTCGTCCTTCCACGGCAGGTACACGGCATGGGAATACCGGCGGAACCGATTCGTCCCCGGAGCGTACGGGTCGGGCGGCAGAGCCGCGAAGACCTCGCGGATCCTGGCCAAGTCCCCCGCAGCGGAGCCGGCCGGGAGGATACCGAGCTGCTCAGCGCCGTAGCGGGCGAATCCGCGCTCACGCAGACCGTCCATGCCCTCACCCGGAGCCACCCCAGCAGAGTGCGATCGCCGTAGGGGTTCAGCCTTTTCCACGTGTTCCTCCAACAGGTCACCACCACGGCCGGCGCCGGCGGCCCGTGCCGGCCTTACGCACGCCTCCCCGGTCACGCCCCGCTCTCGACGCGGCCCTGCGATGAAGCCACAGCGCTTGCGGCGTGCCAGTCGAACGGTCGAGGCTACGGGCGGTCCGGCTGCTGAGCGTCCTACGGGTCGCCGGAGGAAGCAAATTCGATGGCGACCTGCCCGTTCCCCTGCTCCGGATCTCTGACCGGCGCGTCCTCCTGCGCTCCCTCGCCCGAGGCACTCGCCTCGGCCCGGCCGCCGCCGTCGCCGGCTCGCCCTCAAGCAGGCGAGCGACTTCACACTGCTCGATGACAAGCCGTAGGGGTATCGCCCGGCGAACCGTGACCGCCGGGCTCCCGCGGCTACGTGGCCACGGCAGTCGGCGGCTGCGGTCCAGGGTGTCGGCGAGTGGGTGTCAGGAGTTGCGTGGGGTTACCAGGCCGGATTCGTAGGCGAGGACCACGAGCTGGGCGCGGTCGCGGGCGTGGAGTTTGGTCATGGCCCGGTTGATGTGGGTTTTCGCGGTCAGCGGGCTGATCACCATGCGGTCCGCGATCTCGTCGTTGGACAGGCCCTGCGCGACCAATACCACGGCTTCACGTTCGCGGTGGGTCAGTTCTTCCAGCGCCGGCCCCGTGGTGCTGGGGAGGGGCCGGCTGACGTACCGGTGGATGAGCTTGCGGGTGATCGAGGGTGCGAGCAGGGCGTCGCCGCGTGCGGCTACGTGTACGGCGTGCAGGAAGTCCTCCGGCACGATGTCCTTGACGAGGAATCCGGCGGCCCCGGCGCGCAGGGCGTCGAAGACGTATTCGTCCAGTCCGTAGTTGGTGAGGATGACGACGTGCACCCCGGCCAGGGCCGGTTCGGCGGCGATGCGCCGGGTCGCCTCGATGCCGTCCATGACCGGCATCTGGATGTCGATGAGTGCGATGTCGGGCACGTGCTCCTTGGCGAGTTCCAGCCCTTCGTTGCCGTTGGCGGCCTCGGCCACCACCTCGATGTCCCCCTCCAGGTCGAGGAGCGCACGGAACCCGCTGCGGATGAGCGGTTGATCGTCGACCAGCAGAACCCGGATCACGAGGCGCGCTCCACGGGGAGTTCGGCCTGGACGGTGAAACCGCCGCCCTCGCTGCGCGGTGCCGCCCGGAGGCGGCCTCCGAGGGCGGTGACGCGTTCACGCATCCCGAGCAGCCCCATGCCGGGGACCGGGGCGGCGTCCGGCGTGGCCTTGCCGTCGTCATCGACCTGGAGGGCGACGGCGTCCGGGCGGTAGTCGATGCGCACCGATGCCTTGGTCGCGTCCGCGTGGCGGGCGATGTTGGTGAGGGACTCCTGGACGATCCGGTAGACGGTACGGCCCACCGCGGCCGGGACATCGTGCCGCTGCCCCTCGATCGTCAGCGTGGCCTGCAGACCCGTCCCGCCGGCCCGCTCCACCAGTTCCGGCAGGTGGTCGAGACCGTGCGGTGGGGTCGTGTCGTCGTCACGCAGGGCCTCCAGGGTGGCCCGGAGCTCCCGGGCCGCCTCGCGGCCGGCCTCGCGGATCGCCAGCAGGGCCTCCGGTACCCGTTCGCCGCGCTTGCGGGCCACGTGGACGGCGACTTCGGACTGCACCTTGATGACCGAGATCTGGTGGGTGAGGGAATCGTGCAGCTCCCGCGCGATACGCAGCCGCTCCTCGTCGGCGCGGTGCCGTGCGGTCTCCTCCCGGGTGCGCTCGGCTTCGTCCGCGCGCCGCTCGGCCTGCCGCAGGGCTTCGCCGGCCGCCCCGGCGGCGATCAGCCAGGCGATCTCGAGGGCGCCGCGGGCCTGTGCGAACGCCTGGCCCGTGTCGTGCAGGCCGGAGGCCAGGGCCGCGAGGGGGAGAGCGGCCAGTACGGCCACGCTTGCCACCACCGTGACGAGGCGGTGTCCCGCCCGCACGGCCGCGTACACGGCGAAGAGGAACGCGACGGCGGCCACGTCGAAACCGGCCGCCTGATACCCCACCGCGCACAGCCCGGTGACGGCCAGGACGGCAACCGGAGCCCGGCGGCCGGCCGCCAGCGCCAGGCCACCGACCACGAGCGACGTGTAGCCGAGCAGGTCGAGGCCGGTGGCGGGCTGCTGCCCGACCAGCCCGGTGACCAGCAGAGCCGCAGCCACACCGACGGCGATCAGCCAGTCTCTGACACCGGCCGGAACGCGCAACCGTACTTTGCCCATGCGCGCACCGTAGCCGGAAGCCGCCTCCGGCGAATCCCGCTCGCGGACGAGCGCCCGACTACCGCGCCCGCAGTAGCTCCGCGGCGCCTGCCGCGACCGCGGTAGGGCGAAGTGCCTGCGCCTGCTGGACGACCGGCCGGGGGCCCGGCCGACATGCTCGAACCACATCCAGTCGTGGAAAGAGAAGGAGCACCTCATGACCGCTCGTCGCCTGTTCGCCGCCTCCGCGACCGCCTTGCTCGGCGGGCTCGGTCTTGCCACACCAGCGGCGGCGCACGCCTCGGTCCAGCCGGTCGCCGCCGGTGTCACCGACTTCAGCCTCGGCAGGCTCGGGGCCACCAGCGGCGGGCTGCTGGGGCTGGCCGCCGTCGTCATCGCCGTGCTGGCGCTGAACCGGCCCGCCGGTCGTCTCGGCACCGCCAACGGGTCGCTCGGGGCCACGGCGGCCGTGGTAGCGGGGCTGATCGCCATGGCTCTCGGCGGGCTGTTCGCGGTCACCGCGGACGGGGGTCTCGGCACCGGCAACGGGCTGGGCGGCGCCTACGTGGCCCTGCTGCTGGGGCTGGCGGGCACCGCCCTGGGCGGGCGGGCTCTGGCCCGCTCCCGCCGCACCCGTTGACCACAGGGGATACGTGCTCTGGCGCGGTCGCACTCTGCGGGCGGTCACCGCGCGGCGTACCACGTGCGCAGCAGCGCCGGCAGCCGGAATCGCGGCGCCGCCGGCGGACCGGGTGCCGCTGTAGGACGTAACCGCCTCATCGAGCGCAGGGACCCGATGGCAGCGGCCAAGAAGAAGGCGCCAGGCGAGCCTCTCGCCGTCCCCAAGCCAGGGGCTGACGTCAGTGACGTCGGCTGTCCGCAGGCCCGCGAACGTCGGTGAGGGGCAGGGGTCAGCCCGGGCGGATGTGCGTGACGGGCAGGCCGTGCTCGGCGCGCAGGCGCTCGGCCACAAGCGAGCGGTGGCATGCCTGCGGATCGCGCTCGACGCAGAAGAGGGCGGTCACCGAGCCGCTCGGAAGCTCGGCCACGAGCGCGCCGAGGTCGAACGGGTCGAGGATTTCACGGGTGTAGCGCTCGATGTACTCGGGCGCCAGGGCGATGCGGTTGCGTTTGCCCACGCCCTGGCGGTCGTCTTCGCGGTACTGGAGCCGGCGCAGTTCCGTCGTCGGCGCCAGCTCCTTCACATGCCGGTAGCCGATGTTCGCCGCGGCGAGCGCGCGCTGGAGCCGCGCCGAGTTCGCCCAGGAGTAGTCGGGACCCCGAACGCCGCGGCGCTGGCGGACGTCGAGCAGCAGCCCCACGCCCCCGCCGGCAAGCTTCTCCAGGAAGGCTCCGGCCGTGAAGCCGTAGACGCCGATCGTCGCGATGCGTCTCATCACAGCACCTCCATCGTCAGTGCGACCATCGCCGTCCCATGCTCTCGGCCTTGGGCCGGATCGGACTTCGCGGTGACCGCGATCTGCGATGGGGGTCGCGAGGTGGTGGGCGTAGGCCTCGCGGCGCTTCGCCGTCCAGGCCGAGGCCCAGTCGGCGGGGAGCGTCATTCCAGTTGGGGCGTATTCCCGCCGACTGCCCTGTGGAGGTGGGCCGCCGCCGGGTGCGGTGGCGCGTAACCCGGTGCCGTCGGCGTTCGTGTCAGGCGACCAGCTCGTAGATGCTCCGGGACATCAGCCACAGGCCGGCGAGCAGGGAGAGGGTGACGATCAGCTGCTCCTGGTGGTGCTCCAGCCAGCTCCGCAGGGCGTCCAGCCGGGCGTTGGCGGCCGCGGGTGACCAGAGCGCGTACATCTCCATGACGATGAGACTGATTGTGGCCAGGAGACAGTAGCCGGTCAGCGCGAGCCAGGCGGTGAGAGTGGAGAGGTTCGCGTCGACGGCGGTCGCGGCGCCGGCGCCTACCAGTGCCCAGGGCTGCAGCAGCCATGCCAGGCCGGCTGCGGTGGCCGGGGAGGCGTCGTCGATCCGGGCGGTCCAGCGTGGTGGGCCGTGCGGGCGGGGCGGTCGGCGGTGCCGGTGTGCGCCGTACAGCACCAGGATCAGGCCGAAACCAAGTTTCGCAGCGACCGCGGCTGTCGAGGGCGCGCTGTGACGGGCCGGGGGGTCACCGCCGGTCAGCAGCACCACGCAGGCGATCACCGCAATCAGGTTGGCCAGCCACGACAACAGGAATGCCAGGCCCTGGCGTACGCCGCGCCGCGAGGAGAGCAGCAGGATGAAGGCACTGTTGTGCAAAGGCCCCCAGGGTGATGGCCGTACCGATCACGATCAGGTCGAGGACCATCGGATCGGCTGCTCCCGGGTGATAAGGCCGGCTCCCCGCCTGTGGACGGGCGGGCCGGTCGGCGGAGTCGGGCGGCGCTGCTGCCGTGCCGCGTCCCGACTCTGCAGGTGGGGGCGCGGCCGGTCAAGCAGCCACGCCCGCCTTGGCGAGCGCAGCCGCTTCCGCCGCCGACGATCACGGCCATGACCGCGATACCGAGACCGCCCGGCTGCGATGCAGCAGGGGAACCCGGGCCGTCAGCGGGAAGTAGACGCCGGATCGACGCACGGCATGCAGTACTGCGAGGGGACGTTCGTCGACCTGCGGACGTCGCGCACGAGGGGCCGACCGCATGGGCATCCCGCCGTACACGCCCGCCGCGCGATACCGGGTGTCCGCCGCCTTCGCGGGCGCGTGGCGTCGCGGAACCCGGGCAGGTGCGGTTCATGGACACACTGAAGGGCTGGGAGCGGGCGATCGAGCAGGCCGAGCAGGCACTGGTGGAGAAGCTGTTCGGCAGTGACGCGGTGGAGGCGGAGGTGGTCGAGGCGCTGCTCCGAACGTGCGACGAGCAGGCCGTCGTGTGCAGCTCCCACCGCACGGTGGTGCCGAACGTGTACACCGTCGAACTGCCTCCGCCCGTGTACGCCGAGATCGGCCCGCACCTCACCGTCCTGGGGCAGGAGCTGACCGACCGGTTGGAACGCCACGGCGAGGCGAGGGGTTACGAATGGGCCGGGCTGCTCACCGTGCGGCTCGCCTCGGCCGAACACGTCCCCAACGGCCGCTATCAGGTCCGCTGTGCCCCCATGGCACACATCACGTCCGCGCCGCTGAGCGCTCCGGACGTGTAACCCGGCGGCCCGCCGCGAACCTCCCCGGACAGCACGCGCGGGGCCATCCCTCGCCGGGCCGGCCGCCTCAACCACGCGCCGGGAGGTCTCGAGGATGGCCGAGAGTCGGTCGTGAGAGGAGCCCGCGGCACCCGGGATGACCTACCGCGTGGAGCCGTCCGCGGAGACGGCGATGGGGCGGCTGCCCGCCACGGTGCTCCGCTCCGCCGAACGAGCCGCCGCGAGGGCGCCTGCGCCGGCTCTCGTGATGCGAGTGGACCGGCGGGTGGGAACACTGGGGCCATGGCGAACAAGGCAGCACTCGAGGGCGGGCCGGACGATCTGCCGGAGCGGGTCGTCGGCATCACCGCCCCCGGAGAAGACCTGAAGATTCCGCACCGCGGCGGCTACGAGCACTTCAAGGCGACGTCGCGGCACCAGGACGGCCCGGAGGGCCGCCTTCCCGTCTACGAGTGGTGGGAACGCACGGAGATCGCCGAATGAGGGCGCTCTCAGCGCCCCCGCCTCATCCCCGGTAGGCCTCCAGCAGGCGCAGCCAGACCTCCCCGATGGTCGGGAAGGCCGGCACCGCATGCCACAGCCGGTCGATCGGGACCTCCCCCGCCACCGCGATGGTGGCCGCCTGGAGCAGTTCGGCGGCGCCGGGGCCGACGAAGGTGACGCCGAGGAGGATCTCGCGGTCGAGGTCGACGACCATCCGGGCCCGGCCGCGGTATCCGTCGGCATAGAGCCCGGCGCCCGAGACCCCGGACAGGTCGTAGTCGACCGCGCGCACCCGGTGCCCGGCCCGTTCGGCGTCGGCCAGGGTCAGGCCCACCGCTGCGGCCTCCGGGTCGGTGAAGACCGCCTGAGGGAGGGCCCGGCTGTCGGCGGTCGCCGTATGTGCTCCCCAGGGCGCGGTGTCCAGCGGGGTGCCGGCCGCGCGGGCGGCGATCACGGCGCCCGCGATCCGGGCCTGGTACTTGCCCTGGTGGGTGAGGAGCGCACGGTGGTTGACGTCACCGACGGCGTAGAGCCAGTCGTGCCCGGGCACCCGGCAGCTGTCGTCGACCCGGATCCACTCCCCCGCCGGCAGACCCACGGTGTCCAGCCCGATGTCCTCGGTGCGCGGGGTGCGGCCCGTGGCCATCAGCAGTTCGTCGCCCTCCAGCGTCTCGCCGCCCTCCAGCACCACCCGGACGGGGCCGGTCGAGCCGTCCCGTACGACCGCCTCGACGGTGACACCCGTACGGACCACCGCCCCCGCCTCGCGCAGCGCGTCGGCGACCAGTTCTCCCGCGAAGGGCTCCATCCGCGGCAGTAGTCGCGAGCCGCGTACGAGGACGGTGACGTGCGATCCGAGGCCCTGCCAGGCGGTGGCCATCTCGGCGGCCACCACCGAGCCGCCCACGATCAGCAGCCGGCCGGGGGCCTCCTGCGCGGAGGTCGCCTCACGGCTGGTCCACGGGCGGGCCCCGGCGAGTCCGGGCAGGTCGGGGAGCATGGCCCGGGTGCCGGTGGCCACCACCACCGCGTGCCGGGCCGACAGCACGTGGTGCTCACCCTCGGGGCTGGTCACGGCGACCTTGCGGACCCCGTAGAGCCGGCCGTGGCCCCGGTACACGTGGGCGCCGATCGAGTCGAGCCAGTCGATCTGGCCCCGGTCGTTCCAGTCACCGGTCCAGTGGTTGCGGTGCGCGAACACCGCCGCCGTGTCCAGGGACCCCTCGACGGCCCCCGCCAGGCCCGGCACCCTGCGGGCGTCGGCCCGGGCCAGCACCGGGCGCAGCAGCGCCTTGCTCGGGATGCAGGCCCAGTACGAGCACTCGCCGCCCACCAGTTCGCTCTCCACCACCGCCGTGCTCAGCCCGGCGGCGCGGGTCCGGTCGACGACGTTCTCGCCGACCGGACCCCCGCCGAGCACTACGACGTCGTACTCCACCGGTTCCGTCATACGGGCCAGTGTCACCGCTGTCCGCTCCCGCGGCGGTCAATCAGGCCTCCGGCGTGCCGGGTTCCCGGGTGCCGCCGCCCTGACCGCCCTGACCGTCCTGCTGCGAGGCCGCGATCTTGGCGCGTACCTCGTCCATGTCGAGCGCCCGGGCCTGCCCGATCAAGTCGCTCAGCGCCGCCTCCGGCAGTGCGCCGGGCTGGGAGAAGATGGCCACCTGGTCCCGGACGATCATCAGGGTCGGGATCGAGGTGATCTGGAAGGCGCCGGCCAGCTCCTGCTGCGCCTCGGTGTCCACCTTGGCGAAGAGCAGGTCGGGGTGGGCCTCAGACGCCTTCTCGTAGACCGGCGCGAACTGCAGGCACGGCCGGCACCAGCCCGCCCAGAAGTCGATCAGCACGAACGGGTTCTCGCTGACCGTCTGGTCGAAGTTGTCCTTGGTGAGCTCGACTGTAGCCACGGTTTCCAGACCTCCTGATTGAGCCGTCTGCTCCTTGAACGAACGACCTGGCCCGGGCATTCCACACAGCCGGATGCCCGCCGGCCCCGCCCGCCGGCCCCGTCCTTCGGGCGGCCGACGCCACCTTGACGACGCTCCCTAGAAGGGGTGCCCTGCGGGGAGGGCGCGGGCCGTGGTCCAGCGCAGTTCCGTGAAGGCGTCCAGGTTCGCCTCGCCGCCGAAGCGGGCGCCGGTGCCGGAGGCGCCGACCCCGCCGAACGGAGCGACGGCCTCGTCGTTGACCGTCTGGTCGTTGACGTGCGCGATCCCGGTCGGGATCCGCTCGGCGAGATCGAGTCCCCGCGCCGCGTCCCGGGTCACGATGCCGAGGGACAGACCGTACGGGCCGGCCGAGGCCAGTGCCACGGCCTCCTCCTCCGTCGCGAAGGACCGTACGGGCGCGACCGGGCCGAAGACCTCCTCTGCGTAGGCGGGGGTGTCGTCGGCGACGCCCGCCAGCACCGTCGGCCGGTAGAAGAGGTCCCGGTGCGTGCCGCCGGCGACGAGCTTGGCCCCCTGTCCGGTGCTGGCCTCCACCAGGGCGTGTACGCGCTCCAGCTGGGCTCGGTCGATCAGCGGACCCAGGTGGACCTGCTCGCGGTAGGGGTCCCCCACGGCCAGTTCCTCGGCGCGCGCGGCGAGCCGCTCGACGTACTCGTCGTAGAGCGAGGCGTGGACGAGGTGGCGGCCGGCGGTCATGCAGATCTGGCCCTGGTGGAAGAAGGAGCCCCAGGAGGCCTGGGCGACGGCGGCCTCGACGTCGGCGTCGCGCAGCACGACGAGGGCGGAGTTGCCGCCCAACTCCAGGTGCGCACGCTTGAGGTGACGACCCGCCAGCTCACCGACGGAGCGGCCCGATGCGGTGGACCCGGTGAAGGACACCACGCGGACCCGCGGGTCGGCGACCACCGCTGCGCCCGTCGCGGCCCCGCCGGGCAGTACCTGCAGCAGCTCGCCCGGCAGTCCGGCGGCGGTCAGGACCGCGGCCAGGGCGAGGCCGCCGCAGACGGCGGTACGGCGGTCCGGCTTGAGCAGCACCGCGTTGCCGAGCGCCAGCGCCGGCGCGACCGAGCGGATGGCCAGGATCAGCGGGGCGTTGAAGGGCGTCACGACACCGACCACCCCGGCCGGGACCCGGCGGGTGAAGGACAGCCGGGGCGCCTCGCTCGGCAGCACCTGCCCGACCGGGCGCGAGGCCAGCGCGGCCGCCTCGTAACACTCCTGCGCGGCGACGTGCAGCTCGAAGTCGGCCTTGCCGGGGATCGAGCCGGACTCGCGGACCAGCCATTCCCGCAGCTCGTCTGCGTGTGCGGTGAACAGGTCCCCGGCGCGGCGCAGCACGGCCGCCCGCTCGGGGTGGGTGGTGCGCGCCCAGTCGTGCTGCGCCGCCCGGGCCCGTACGGCGGCCTCCGCGACGTCGGCGGGCGCGGCGAGGTCGAGGGTGGCGAGGGTGCGGCCGGTGGCGGGTTCGACGACCGGGGCGGCGGCGCCGGTGAGGGTGGGTCCGTCCTGCCAGAGCGTCGGATCGAGGAGCGGCATGGCGCGGGGCCTCCGGGTGCGGATGGGCGGGGCGGGGGGCGGCAGCACGCGCCATCGTGCCAGACCGGAGGCGCCACATCTGTTCAGTTATCAGGCAGTTGACGGGAGACGGTGACCGGAAATGATCGACGTCCTGTGCCAGGGGGGCGGGGCGGCGGATGGGGGCGGGGGTCAGCGCTCCAGGACGAGTGCGATGCCCTGCCCGACGCCGATGCACAGGGCCGCCATGCCGGTACCGGAGCCGGCCGCCGCCAGCTGGTGCGCGACCGAGCCGGCCAGCCGGGCGCCCGAGGCACCGAGGGGGTGACCGATCGCGATGGCGCCGCCGCGCGGGTTGACGACGGCCGGGTCCAGCTCCGGCCAGGCCGCCAGACATCCCAACGCCTGTGCGGCGAAAGCCTCGTTGAGTTCGAATGAAGTGAGGTCGGCGAGCCCGCGGCCGGCCTTGGTCAGCGCCCGCTGTACGGCGTCCACCGGGCCCAGGCCGAAGAGCTGGGGTTCGATTCCGGTGACGGCGGAGGCGCTGATCCGGGCGAGCGGCTCCCGGCCGGTGGCCGCCAGCCCCGCCTCGTCGGTCAGCAACAGTGCGGCGGCGCCGTCGTTGAGCGGGGAGGCGTTGGCGGCGGTGACCGTTCCGGTGCCGTCGGTCCGGAAAGCGGGCTTCAGCCGGGCCAGCGCCTCGGGCGTGGAGCCCTCCCGGATGCACTCGTCGCGTACCAGGTCCACGCCTGCATAGGGGACGACCTCGTCGTCGTACAGCCCGGCGGCCCAGGCTGCGGCCGCCTTGCGGTGGCTCTCCAGGGCGAAGGCGTCCTGTGCCTCGCGGGTGATGCCGTGCTTGTCGGCGACGAGTTCTGCGCCCTCGCCGAGCGAGCAGGTCCACTCCTCGGGCATCCGCGGGTTGGTCATCCGCCAGCCGAGGGTGGTAGACCACATCTGCTGGTGTCCGGCGGGAAAGGCACGTTCGGGCTTCTGCACCACCCACGGGGCGCGGCTCATCGACTCGACCCCGCCGGCGATGGCCACGGACGCGTCGCCCAGCGCGATGGCGCGGGCGGCCTGGATCACGGCTTCGAGGCCGGACCCGCAGAGCCGGTTGACGGTCACGCCGGGCACGCTCACCGGCAGCCCCGCCAGCAGCACCGCCATGCGGGCCACGTCCCGGTTGTCCTCGCCCGCGCCGTTGGCGTCGCCGAAGACGACGTCGTCGATCCGGGCCGGATCGAGGTCGGGCGTACGGTCCACCAGCGCGCGCACCACGTGCGCGGCCAGGTCGTCGGGCCGGACCCCGGCCAGGGCGCCGCCGAACTTGCCGATCGGGGTGCGGACGGCGTCGACGACGTACACGTCGCGGACGGTGCGGATGCTCATGGGGGCTCTCCTGGGCGGATCCGTACGGGCGGTGGCGCGTCGGTGCCGGTGTGGGCACCGGGACACGCCGCCGGGCACGCCCGGTGGGGCGCGCCCGCAGTCTCCTTCCGCACGTCACCGCCTGTCAACGGCTCCCCGGAGGCCGGGCCCGCCGAATCGGGCCGGCTTACGACGCCCCGGTCCGGACCGGGCCCCTGCCGTGCCCGGGTCGGTTCCGGCCCGGCCCGGCCCCGACGGACCGACCGGCGCCCCCGGGCTCTGCCGGACTCTGCCGGGCTCTGCCGGACTCTGCCGGGCTCTGCCGGGCTCTGCCAGGCTTTGGCGGGCTCTGACGGCTCTGCCCGGGCTCCGGCGCCGTCAGGTCGACTCCCGGTGGATCGCGGTGGCCGCCATCAGGTCGTGCCGTTCCGTGACCTCCGACGGCTCGCGCACCGCGTGGTCCACCAGCGACGCCAGGTGGTCGCCGGTCGGCATCGCGATCCGCACCGTGCTCAGCCTGGGCCGCAGCAGCCGTCCGATGAGCAGGTCGTCGGCGCCGATGACGGCCACGTCCTCGGGAATGCGCAGGCCCTCGTCCTGGAAGGCCCGCATCAGCACCATCGCGTACTCGTCGTTGTACGCGAACACCGCGTCCAGCCGCAGCCCGCGCCAGCGGGCCGCGAGGGCCGCGGCCGACTCCTCGGAGTAGGCCATCGGGAGGGCCTCGACCTCCGCGCCCGGCACCGAGCGGGCCCCCGCCAGCCGGGGCGCCGAGAACAGCTCCAGCCCCTCCTCCTCCGGGACGATCACACCGATCCGCCGTCGGCCGCGCTCGACCAGATGGGCGGCGGCCCGGGTGCCGACCTCCTGCTGATCCATGACCAGCGCGTGCGCTCCGGGGACGCCTACCGGGCCCATGGTGATCACCGCGCGGGCCCCGGACCGTTTGAGCGTCGCGACGTTCTGCGCGGACAGCGTGATCTCGCCGAGGGATATCACCGCCACCGGACGCAGTTCGGCCCACGCCCGTGCGGCTTCGTCGCCGCTGAGCCCGAGGCTCCCGTACTGGACCACGGTGTAGTCGAGGCGGCGCAGCGCCCACTGGAGCTCGTTGAGGAAGGTGCTGTAGAGCGGGCCGATCGGGACGTGCGGGGTGGGCAGCAGCACGATCCTGGTGTGTCCGGCGCGCAGGCTGCGGGCGGCCGCGTGCGGGACGTAGCCGAGTTCCTCGGCGGCCTCGCGGACCTTGCGGCGGGTCGGCTCGCTGATGCGTACGGCTTCCGTGTTGTTCAGCACGTATGAGACCGTCGCGCGCGACACGCCCGCGCGGCGGGCCACGTCCGCACTGGTCGGGACGGGGGGCGGCGGCGTGGAGGATCCGGAGGCCGGAGCCGGGGCCGGGGCCGGGGCCGGGGCCGGCGGCTTCGGCGCTTTCGATGACTGAGACATTGCCGTGGCATCTTTCCAGACCGATTGCCTCCGAGGGCTGGCGGATGGCCGGAAACGCGTGCTACACAGTGCTACACGAGTTATTGACACGTGTAATCAAGGTGTCACATCCTCCTTGGCGGATGTGACACCGCACGTGTCCGGCCGTGCCCGCCGCCCCGTCGCGCTCCGTCGCACCCCCGCCGCCGCGACGGGGCGGCGTGCACCTCTCGCCCCAAGCCGCCGAACCCCGTCCGATCGCCGTCGGATCGCCGTCGGATCACCATCGGGTCCCCTGCCGGACCCCGTGCGGTGGACCTCGCCCCGCTGCTCGGCGCCGACCTGATGCCGGCCGCGCCGATGATCACCTCGCTCGTGCAGCTCGCCGACCCGAGCACTCTGATCAGCCAGGATCGGGCGGGCGCCGATGCTCAAGAGCCGCGGCTTCGAAAGGCGTTCGGTCGCGGGGCCGGACACACCATCACCGCGACGACTGCGACGAGTTCACGACCTGTCTGGGGGACTGGATCTGGTCGCTCGCGTCCGCTCCCCGTTACCGTCTTCCTACCGATCGGTAATGGGGAGTGGTTCGCGATGTCGGATTCTTCAGCTTCTTCGGCGACAACGGCCCCGGAGGCCGCCCCGGCGGCCCCCGGCCTGGTGGAGATGGCCGCCGCACTCGCCGAAGGCAGCGTGTCGGCACGGCAGTTGACCGAGGCGGCGCTACGCCGGATCGCGGCGGCGCAGTCCGAACTCAACGCCTTCCGGACCGTGCGCGCCGACGCCGCGCTCGCGGAGGCGGACGCGGCGGACCGGCGGCTGGCCGCGGGCGAGCGACTGCCCCTGCTGGGCGTGCCGCTCGCGGTCAAGGACGACATGGACGTGACCGGCGAGCCGACCGCCTTCGGCTGCGCCGGGGACTTCCCCCCGAAGACCGCCGACAGTGAGGCGGTACGCAGGCTGCGCGCGGCCGGTGCGGTGATCGTCGGCAAGACCCAGACGCCGGAACTGGGACAGTGGCCGTTCACCGAGGGCGGGGCCTTCGGCGAGACCCGCAACCCGTGGAACCCGTCCTACACGCCGGGCGGCTCCTCGGGCGGTTCGGCCGCCGCCGTGGCGGCGGGCCTGGTTCCCGCGGCGCTGGGCTCGGACGGCGCCGGCTCCGTGCGGATCCCGGCCGCCTGGACGCACCTGGTCGGCGTGAAACCGCAGCGCGGGCGCATCTCCACCTGGCCGGAGCCCGAGTCCTTCAACGGGCTCACGGTCAACGGCGTCCTCGCCCGCACCGTCGCCGACGCCGCGCTGCTGCTGGACGCCGCGAGCGGCCCGCACCCCGAGGACCTGCACCGCCCGGCACACATCTCGGCGGTCGAGGCGGCCCGGCGCACCCCCCGCCGGCTGCGGATCGCCCTCTCGTTCGGGATGCCCTTCACCGCAACGCCCAAGTCCCTCGATCCGGAGGTCCGTTCGGCGGTGGAGCGACTGGCCGGGCGGCTGGAGTCGCTGGGCCACGAGGTGATCCCGGAGGACCCGCGGTACGGCCCGATCGGCCTGACCTTCGTCCCCCGCGCGACCAGCGGCGTACGGGACTGGGCGGCGCGGGTGCCGGATCCCGCACTGCTGGATCCGCGCACGCACGAGGCCGTGCGGACGGGCCGCATCCTGGGCGGGCTGGCGCTGCGGGTCTCACGCCGGGCCGAGGCGGGCCTGCGCCGGCGGGTCGGCGAGATCTTCGACCGCTTCGACGTGGTCCTGACCCCGACGACGGCCACACCGCCGCTGCGGATCGGAGCGCTGGCCGGGCTGGGGGCGATGGCCACGGACCGGGCGATGATCGCCGCCTGCCCGTACGCCTGGACGTGGAACGTCCTCGGCTGGCCGGGGGTGAACGTCCCGGCGGGCCTCACGGACGACGGGCTGCCGATGGGTGCCCAGCTGCTGGGTCCGGCCGACTCGGAGCCGCTGCTGCTGGGGCTCGCCGCGCAGCTGGAGGCGGCGGAGGGATGGGAGTTCGTACGCCCGGGACGATGAGAGAGACGCAACGCACCGTTGATGAGGGACGTCGACGGACTGACGGCGCCACGAGGGTTCACGCCCAGGGCACGAAATCCCCGCCGGCTCCTTCGGCGACCGCAGGAAGTCCTTCCCCCGGGACCGGAGGCACTTCCCGCCCGACACTGCGCACCCTGGACGCTCTTGCGCACAGGGTCACCCGAGCACGGCGTGCGACCCACTAATCTCGCCGGGATGACGGCACTTTCACACCACAGCAACAGTCGCGCCGACCAGCCCGGCCGCGACGGCGCCACCGCGACCACCGAGGCCGAGCCCCGCAACATCGGGCCGGTGCGGACCGAGTACGCGCCCGACCCCGACGGGGACCCCGACCCCGGCGAGATCGTGTGGACCTGGGTCCCCTTCGAGGAGAACGACGGCCGTGGCAAGGACCGTCCGGTGCTGGTCGTGGCGCGAGAGGCGGGTGGGCGGACCCTGCTCGCCGTACAGTTGTCCAGCAAGCGGCACGACCACGACCGGGAGTGGGTGCCGATCGGGACGGGCCCCTGGGACAGCGCGGGCCGGGAGTCCTGGGTGGACGTCGACCGGGTGCTGCGGGTCCACGAGTCGGGGATGCGGCGCGAGGCCTGCGCGTTGGACCGGGGGCGCTTCCGGCTGGTGGTCGACCGGCTGCGCGAGCGCTACGGCTGGCAGTAGCACGGTGCCCCCAGGACGGCCGTGCCTGACGGGTCCCTGCGGGACGCCTGTGGGGCGCTGACCCGTCGTTGGGTAGGGTGCCGGTCGACAGGGGAGATCTGCGTGGGAGACGTGAGTTGATGAGTGGTCAGCAGCCGGGCCGGGACGCTTCCCCCCATGTCTTCCAGCCACTGGCGGGAGACGACCCGACCACCATCGCCGGGTACCGGCTGGCCGCCAAGCTCGGCGCGGGCGGCATGGGCAAGGTGTACCTGTCGTACACCCCAGGCGGCCGACCGGTCGCCATCAAGGTGATCCGCCCCGAATTCGGCGAGGACGCCGAGTTCCGCCGCCGGTTCGCCCAGGAGGTGCAGTCCGCGCAGCGGGTGCAGGGCCTGTTCACCGCTCCCGTCATCGACGCCGACACCGACGGCGCGCAGCCCTGGCTGGCCACCGCGTACGTTCCGGGCCCCTCGCTGGCCGACGCGGTGGTCGCCCACGGGGCCCTGCCCGTCGACGCGGTCCTGTTGCTGATCGCGGGCATGGCCGAGGCCCTGCACGTCATCCACGGCGCGGGCATCGTGCACCGCGACCTCAAGCCGTCGAACGTGCTGCTCGCCGCCGACGGGCCCCGGGTCATCGACTTCGGCATCGCCTACGCCGCCGACGCGACCTCGCTCACCGGCAGCGGGGTGACCATCGGCACGCCCTCCTTCATGGCCCCGGAACAGGCCGCGGGACGCAGGGTGACCCCGGCCACCGACATCTTCGCCCTCGGCCAGGTCGCCGCGTACGCGTGCACCGGAAGTCCGGCGTTCGGCGAGGGCACTCGCACGGCGTGCTCTACCGGATCGTCCACGAGGAGCCCGACCTCAGCGGGATCCCGGAGCGGCTGACCGAACTGGTCACCCGTTGCCTCGCCAAGGATCCCGAGGCCCGGCCGTCCCTCGCCGAGGTCATCGCGCTGTGCCAGGCGGCGAACGCGGAGACCGTACTGCGCCGCCCCGAGGACTGGCTGCCGGCTCCGGTCGCCGCGGACATCACCGTACGTGCGGCCGCACCCGCCCCGGTCCAGACCCCGCCGCCGCCCACGTCCGCCCCGGCCGTGGCGGCGTACTCGCCCACCACCCCGGCGGCCCCGGCCACCCCGCCCCCCGGGTACGGGCCGCCGCAGCCGTCGGGCCAGCCCGGGACACAGCCCCAGCAGCCGTACTCGACGCCCCCGCCCACCCCGTCGCCCGCACAGGCGCACCACTACGCCCCGACCCAGTTCCCGGCGCAGCCGCAGGCCATGCGGCCTCCGCAGGTCATGCAGCCTCCGAGGCCCCAGCCGTACCCGGGATGGCCCGGGCATCCGGTGGCCCAGCCCCCGAAGAACCAGAGCCGGAAGAGTGCGATCGCCATCGTGGCCGCGGTGGTGTTCGCCCTCGTCGGCAGCGCCACCGCGTACAGCGTGCTCAAGGACAAGGAGCAGCGGACGCAGGGCAGCGGAGGGACGCAGGGCCAGGACAAGACCGGCGGGGGTGCGTCGGGCGACGCGAAGCAGAACTCCACGGCCGATCCGACGCCCACCGACCACAAGGCCATCAACCTCACGGCGGGCTACCACCTGACCCTCGGTGACGAGGACCTGCGGCCCCAGCAGGGCGAGGACGGCGGGTACGAACTCTCCTACGACACCGGTGGGTACCTCGACGCGGAAACCTCGACCGGGAACCTGGTCCTGCTCGACCCCGGCCAGCAGGGGTCCCTCGCCGCCTGCCGTGCCGACACGCGGTTCACGAAGAACCTGTACCTGAACAAGATCTCGAAGGGACGCCAGATCTGCGTCACCACGGGTACCGGGCACATGGGGCTCGTGACGGTGCAGGGCTTCTCCCCCGAGGGGTCACCCAGCAAGTACATGACGCTGGACGTGACGGTCTGGCGCAACGCCGTCAAGAACTGATCCAGGGGTCCAGGGATGCGGCTCCCTGGACCCTTGGCCCGGCGGACCCGTAGACCCGTAGACCCGTAGAAGGCTCCTACGTCCCGAAACCCGCGAAGGCGCGCTCGAAGGCCTCGCGGGTCTCGGGCTTGCGGTCCAGCACCCCGAACACCACCCGCTCGAACACCCCGGCGAACCGGCCCGCCAGCAGGCTCCGGAAGGCCTCCGCCACCTCGGCCGGATCGTTCTGGAACACCCCGCAGCCCCACGCCCCCAGCACCAGCCGCCGGTAGCCGTGCAGCGCCGCCACCTCCAGGACGAGCTCCGCGCGCCGGACCAGCGCCCCCGGGATCTCGGCGACCCGCTCCGGCTCCTGCCGGCGGATCGTGCCCGCGTTCGGCGCCGGCGACGTGAGGAAACCGGCTCGAAACGGGGTCTCCAGCAGTTCACCGCGGTCGTCGCGGAAGACGGGAACCGCGGGCGAGTGAATCACCCGGTCGGTGTAGAAGGTGCTGCGCTCCGCGCGGTGGATCTCGTAGTACTCCGGGGCCTCCAGGAGGGTCTCGTACAGCGCCGACGCGCGGCACAGCGCCTCCTCCTGGGCCTTGGCCCCGCGGACGTAACCGCCCCCGGGGTTCCGGGCCGAGGCGAAGTTCAGCACCGCCACGCGGACCCCGTCGGGGCCGACCGCGGGGTCCGCCGCGAGCCTGCGGGCGGCGACCGTACTGCTCTCCCCCGTGACCTCGACGGCCGTCCCCTTGCCCGCACCGACCGGATTTTCGTCTGGAATGACCCGGTTTGGTCCATATATCCTGGTTCCCGCCTTGGCTTCCGCCAGGGCGGCGGCAAGTGCGACCTGCCGCCCCGACCGCGTCCGGTAGCCGCCGGCCGCCAGGATCTCGGCGTTCTCCCGCGCGATCTCGCGCAATCTGCTGCTCACGCCTTCATCCTGCGCATCCCGATGAGCCGGCGGCAAAGGATTTTGCGACCGAGGGACGGGTAGGCACGGGTGATGTCACGACCGACTACAGGAGACGAGGACCCGGTCATGCCCCAGGACTCACCCGCTCCCCCACCCACGTCCGATCCCGACCCCTCCCCCTCGATCAGCGAGACCGAGGCGGAGCATCTGATCAACGGGATCTGTTTCAAGACCGGCCCGCCCCGCCTCATAGGCGCCGAGCTCGAATGGATCCTCCTGGACGCCGAGCGCCCCGGGCAGTTGTTGACCCCCGAGCGGCTGAGGGCCGCGCACGCCGCCGCCCGCGCCCTGCCCCTGCACTCCCGGCTGACCGTCGAGCCGGGCGGGCAGCTGGAGCTCAGCTCCGACCCCGCCGGCTCCCTCACCGGATGCGTGGACGGCCTGCAGGCCGACCTCACCGCCGTACGCGCCGCCCTGCTGGCGCAGGGAGTGGTCCTAGCCGGCCTCGGCCGCGATCCCCGCCGCCCGTACCGCCGGCTCCTGCACAGCCCGCGCTACGACGCCATGGAGACCTACTTCGACCGCACCGGCCCGGCCGGGCGCGCCATGATGTGCGCCTCCGCCTCCGTGCAGGTCTGCGTGGACGCCGGGTACGAGGAGCCGGGCGCGCTCGGCCACGGCCGGCGCTGGCGCCTCGCGCACCTGTTGGGCGCGGTCCTGGTGGCCGCCTTCGCCAACTCCCCCGCGCAGGAGGGCCCGTACGCAGGCTGGCGCAGCGCCCGCCAGGGGATCTGGGGTGACCTGGACAGCCGGCGCACGCTCGCCCCGCCGCCGGACGCCGCGCCGCGGGCCGGCTGGACGCGGCGGGCGCTGGACACCGAGGTGATGTGCATACGGGCGTACGACGGGGAGCCGTGGGAGATCCCGCGCGGTACGACCTTCCGCGACTGGCTGCGCACGGGCGGCGGCCACCCCGCGCTGCGGCCGCCCACCGCCGAGGACCTGGACTATCACCTGACCACGCTGTTCCCACCGGTACGGCCGCGCGGCCACCTGGAGCTGCGGATGATCGACGCGCAGCCCGGCGACGACGGCTGGCTGGTCCCGGTGGCCGTCGTGCACGCGCTGTTCGACGACCCGGAGGCCACCGAGACCGCGTACCGGGTCACCAAGGCGCTGGCCGACGCGCACGGTCCGCAGCCCGCGCCCCGAAATCCGCTCTGGTGGGCCGCCGCCCGGCACGGCCTGGCCGATCCGGACGTGCGGACGGCCGCGACGGCCTGTTTCCTGGCGGCCGTCGAGGCCCTGCCCCGGCTGGGCGCGAGCACGCACGTCCAGGACACGGTGGGCACCTTCACGGAACGTTACGTCCTGCGCGGCCGCTGTCCGGCCGACGACGGATTCCCTCGACCGCTCGCGGTGAAGGAGGCCCGACGGTGACCACACCCGCTTCCTCCGCCGAAGCCCTGCGGGAGCGGGCCGCCGCCGCGCTGGCCGCCGCACGTGAGCGTACGGCCGCGCTCACCGACGCCGTGACCGATGCGGACCTGACGGCCCAGCACTCGCCCCTGATGTCCCCGCTGGTCTGGGACCTGGCGCACATCGGGAACATGGAGGAGCTCTGGCTCCTGCGCAACGTCGCGGGGCGCGAGGCCATGCGCCCCGAGATCGACCCGCTCTACGACGCGTTCGAGCATCCCCGCGCCGAGCGGCCGAAACTGCCGCTGCTGGGACCCGCGGAGGCCCGCACCTACGCGGCCGAGGTGCGCGGCCGGGTCTTCGACCTGCTGGAACGCACCCCGCTGGAGGGAACGGCGCTGCTGGACTCCGGGTACGTCTTCGGGATGATCGCCCAGCACGAGCAGCAGCATGACGAGACGATGCTGATCACCCATCAGCTCCGCCGCGGCGCGCCCGTGCTGACCGCCCCCGATCCGGATCCCCCGTACGAGCCGCCGGCCGCCGCCGAATTCCTCGTCCCGGCAGGCCCGTTCACGATGGGCACTTCCGCCGAGCCGTGGTCGCTGGACAACGAGCGGCCAGCCCATGTCCGGGACACCGCGCCGTTCTGGATCGACACGGTCCCGGTGACCAACGCCGCGTACCGCGCGTTCATCGCCGATGGCGGCTACCGCGAACCACGCTGGTGGGCGGCGGCCGGCTGGGACCAGATCCGCGCGCACGAGATCGAGGCCCCGCTCTTCTGGCGCCAGGAGGCCAGCCAGTGGCTGCGCCGCCGGTTCGGGGTGACCGAACCGGTGCCGGACGACGAGCCGGTGCTGCACGTCAGCTGGTACGAGGCGGACGCGTACGCCCGCTGGGCGGGGCGGCGGCTGCCGACGGAGGCGGAATGGGAGAAGGCGGCCCGGTTCGATCCGGAGACCGGTCTCTCGGCCCGCTATCCGTGGGGCGACGCGGACCCGACGCCCGCACACGCGAATCTCGGGCAGCGCCATCTGCGGCCGGCCCGGGCGGGCAGCTACCCGGCCGGGGCCTCCCCGCTCGGAGTGCGCCAGCTGATCGGCGACGTGTGGGAGTGGACCGCCTCCGACTTTCTGCCGTACCCGGGATTCCGGGCGTTTCCCTACCGGGAGTACTCGGAGGTGTTCTTCGGCCCGGAGCACAAGGTGCTGCGCGGCGGCTCTTTCGCTGTGGACCCGGTGGCCTGCCGCGGCACCTTCCGCAACTGGGACCTTCCGGTGCGGCGGCAGATCTTCTCCGGCTTCCGGACCGCGAGGGATGTCTGATGTGCCGTCATCTCGCTTATCTGGGCCAGTCGGTGGCGCTGGAGCGGCTGCTGATCGAGCCGGAGTACTCACTGGTACGCCAGTCCTGGGAGCCGCGTCGGCAGGTGTCCGGCACGGTCAACGCCGACGGCTTCGGCATCGGCTGGTACGCGGAGGGCGACCCGGTGCCCGCCCGCTACCGCGGGGCCGGGCCGGTCTGGAGCGATCTGACCTTCGCGGATCTGGCCCGGGTCGTGCGCAGCGGGGCCGCGCTGGCCGCCGTACGGGACGCCACGCGCCCCGGGGCCGACGGCGAGGCGGCGGCTGCGCCGTTCGCGGAAGGGCCGTGGCTGTTCAGCCACAACGGCGCGGTCCGGGACTGGCCGG
This sequence comes from Streptomyces sp. NPDC054849, assembly GCF_053610945.1. NCBI lineage: Bacteria > Bacillati > Actinomycetota > Actinomycetes > Kitasatosporales > Streptomycetaceae > Streptomyces > Streptomyces sp. NPDC054849. The sequence goes on along the minus strand of NZ_JBSGZI010000001.1, from coordinate 119,384 downwards.
ACGCGGTGGCCCCGCTCGCGGCCGCGCTGCCGCCCGTGGAGCTGCTCCAGCTGGCCGCGCGCACGGACTCGGCGCTGATCTGGGCGCTGGTCCTGAACCGCCTGCGGGCCGGGGACGACCTGGGCACGGCGCTCGCCGAACCGGTCCGGGAAGTGGCCTCGGCCGCGCCCGGCTCCCGGCTGAACCTGCTGCTGACGGACGGCGCCGCCATCGCCGCGACGGCCTGGGGCGATTCCCTCTGGTATCTGGCCGACCCGGGGGCGCGGCGCACCGTGGTGGCCTCCGAGCCGTACGACGACGACCCCCGGTGGTGCGAAGTACCCGACCGGACCCTGCTGACCGCCACCCGTACGCAGGTCGACCTGACCCCGCTCAAGGAGAACTCCCCGTGACCAGCTTTCAGTTGACCCGGACCCTCGACGAGCACGCCGCGGAGAGCGCGCTGCGTACGGACGTGCTGCACGGGCTGACCCGTTCCCCGAAGGTGCTGCCGCCCAAGTGGTTCTACGACGCGCGGGGCAGTGAGCTCTTCGAGGAGATCACCCGGTTGCCCGAGTACTACCCCACGCGCGCGGAGCGGGAGATCCTGCTGGAACGGGCGCGGGAGATCGCCTCGGTGAGCGGCGCCCGCACCCTGGTGGAGCTGGGCTCCGGGTCCTCGGAGAAGACCCGGCATCTGATCGAGGCGATGCCCGCGCTGGACACCTACGTCCCGGTGGACGTGAGCGAGAGCGCGCTGAAGGGGGCGGCCGAGACGCTGCTTGCGGAGCATCCGGGGCTGCGGGTGCACGCCCTGCTGGCCGATTTCACCCGGGCTCTGCAGCTGCCGGACTCCCCCGGGCCGCGTCTGGTGGTGTTCCTGGGCGGCACGATCGGGAACCTGTTGCCGCCGGAGCGGGCGGTGTTCCTGGCGTCCGTACGGGCGATGCTGTCGCCCGGGGACGCGCTGCTGATGGGAACGGACCTGGTGAAGGACGAGGCCGTGCTGGTGGCGGCGTACGACGACGCGCGCGGGGTGACGGCCGAGTTCAACAAGAACGTGCTGGCGGTCGTCAATCGCGAGCTGGACGCGGACTTCCACACCGCCGACTTCGACCATGTGGCGGTGTGGGACAGGGAGCAGGAGTGGATCGAGATGCGACTGCGGGCCCGGTCGGAGGTGGTGGTGAAGATCCGGGCGCTGGACCTGGTGGTGCCGTTCGCGGCGGGTGAGGAGATCCTGACGGAGGTCTCCGCGAAGTTCCGTCAGGAGGGCGTGCGCAAGGAGCTGGCGGCGGCGGGACTGGAGTTGACCCAGTGGTGGACGGACGCGTCGGGCCGGTTCGCGCTGTCCCTGTCGGTCGCCGACGGCGCGGTCGGCTGAGCCGGGATGCCGGGTAGCGGGGCCGGTCCCGAGGCGGCGATCGCCGCCTGAGCGGCCGCCGCGAGGTCCCGCCGGTCCGCGTACCGGCCCGGCGGGATCCGCGGCAGCAGCGTGACCTCCGCCCGCACCCCGCGGGCCCGGGCGATCCGCCACAGGGAGGCGGTCAGCGGGTCGTCCCCGACGAAGGCGGGAGCCCCGGCCGGGTTCCCGTCCCCTCGCAGGTACGCGAGCCGCACGGGCTGTACGGGGGCCCGCGCGTCCAGAGCCGACTGGAAGGCGGCCCTGCGGAAGGTCCCCCGGGCGCGGCCGCACCAGGTGGAGCCCTCGGGGAAGACGGTGACCCGGTCGCCGGCCAGCAGCGCGCGGGACATGGTCTCGACGGTGGCGGGCAGGACGCGGATCCGGTCGCGCTCGATGAACAGGGTTCCGGCCCGCCCGGCGAGGCGGCCGAGGACCGGCCAGGCGCGGATGTCGCTCTTGGCGAGCATCCGGCAGGGCAGGACGGCGGCGACGAGCGGGATGTCCAGCCAGGAGATGTGGTTGGCGACCAGGAGGCGGCCGCCGGCCGGGCCCGAGCTGCCGTGCACGGTGATCCGTATGCCGAAGGCCCGTACCAGTGCGGCCGACCAGACTCGTACCACCGCGTGCCGGGGGCCGTCCGGCAGCAGCCGGACGGGCGGGGCGCCCAGGATCCCCCCGAGGATCAGGACGACGGCGGCGGTCAGCCGGAGCACCGCGCGCGGGACGCTCGCCGTGCTGCCCTCATGGCCGGCACAGGCCTCGGGGGTGCAGGGCGAGGTGGGGAGCCAGACGCTCATGCGCCCGGGACGAGCGAGCGGAAGTGCTTCAGGTAGCGCGGGTTGGTCCGGCGCAGGGAGAGCAGCACGTACAGGTCGGCGCAGCCGAACTCGGCGTCGAGGGCGGGTTCGCCGCATACCCAGGCGCCGAGGCGCAGGTAGCCGCGCAGCAGCGGGGGCAGCTCCATGCGGTCGGGGAAGGTGATGCCCTCGGGGTTCCAGGGGTGGTGGGGGGTGACCCGGTACTCCTCGGGGGCGAGGCTGCGACTCAGGGAGGTCGCGCGGGTGGCGGCGGCCAGGATGCCGCCGTCGGCGAGCGGTATCGAGCAGCAGCCGGCGAGCCAGTTGTGCCCCGAGCGGTCCATGTAGTGGGCGAGTCCCGCCCAGATGAGGGCGATGACGGCGCCGTTGCGGTGGTCGGGGTGGACGCAGGAGCGTCCGACCTCGACCAGGTCGGGGCGGATGGGGGCGAGGGCGCAGAGGTCGAACTCACCCTCGGAGTAGAGGCGGCCCGCGACGGCGGCGCGCTCCGGGGGCAGCAGCCGGTAGGTGCCGACGACCTGCTCGGTCTCCTCGTCGACGACCAGGAGGTGGTCGCAGTACGCGTCGAAGGCGTCGGTGTCCAGGCCGGGCTCGGGCCCGTCCAGGCGCGCGCCGAGCTCGCCGGCGAAGACCTGGTGGCGCAGGCGCTGGGCGGCGCGTACTTCGTCCTCGTCGCGGGCGAGCCGTACGGCGTAGCGAGGGCCGGGGGCCTGGGCGGCGGCACCGGCCCGGGCGGAGGTGCGCAGCGGGGAGGCGGCGGGCGGGACGGACGGCGAGGGCAGGGGGACGGACGGGGCGAGGGGAGACGCGGTGGGGGGAAGGGGGGACGGGACGAGGGGGGACGGGGAGGGCAGGGGGGACGGGGACAGGGGTGCGATGGTCATGGCGGCTCCTGATCCGGGCACGGAGGGCCAGGCCGACGGGTGCGCTGCCTGGCTCCTTTACTTCTTCCGTGACCGGCTGGATTCGACATGACCGCTCAGCGGCCCTCGGATGTGCGGACGCTGAACTCGGCGGTGGCCCCGCTCAGCGGTCGGAGCTGAGCACCTTGCCGATCTCCTCGGAGGCCGCCCGCGCCGCCTGCTTGGGGTCCCGACCGGTGAGCACCGCCGTCATGAAGGGCTTGATCGGGTTCTTCGCCTCGACCTCGGCCCAGCGGGCGGAGGTGGGGGTGGCCCGGCCCTGGGCGGCGCCGGGGGCCATGTTGGCGGCGCCCTCGTTGCCCTCGACGACGTGTGCGAGGGTGGTCTTGTTCGGCACGTAGCTCATCGTGCGGGCGAGTTCGGTCTGCCATCTCTCGCTGACGAGGGCCGTGATGACGTCCACGGCGCCCCTGCGCTGCCTTGTCTTCTCCGGGATGATCAGGTCGGAGCCGCCGGTGAAGACGGCGCCCGCCTTGTCGGAGGTCTTGCCGGGGATCGGGAAGAAGCCGAGTTTGCCCTTCAGGGCGGGGTTGGCCGCCTCGATCTCGGCGGCCTGGCCGGGCGGGGCGATGATCTGGGCGACCTGGCCGCGGGCGAAGACCTGTGACTGCGGGGGCGTTTCCTCGTCGGCGTCCTGGGGGGCGTCGCCGAGGGCCTGGAGCTGCTTGTAGAAGTCCATGCCGGCCAGGGCCTTGTCGTCGTCGAGGGTTCCGACCCATTTGCCGTTGGTCTCGACGGCGAGTTCGCCGCCCTCGTCCCATATGAAGCCGGCGAGGACGTACCAGTTCTGGCCCGCGAGGTAGATGCCCTGCTGGTCGCCCTTGTCGAGCTTCTGGGTGGCCTGGATCCACTCCTGCCGGTTCTTGGGCGGGGCCTTGATCCCGGCGTTCGCGAAGAGGTCCTTGTGGTAGATGACCACACGGTTGGCGGCGTACCAGGGGACGCCGTACTGGGCGCCGTTGATGCTTCCGGGGTCGGCGAGACCCTTGAGCCAGTCCTTGCTGCCCCACTCGCGCAGGCCTTCGAGGGTGAGTTCTTCGATGCCGCCGTTCTCGATGTACTGGGCGACCTGGGTGTTGCCGACCTCGATGACGTCGGCGGTCTCCTGGCTCGTGCCGTCGAGGACGGCGTTGACCTTGTCGCCGATGCCCGCCCACTCCTGGATCTTGACGTCGAGGTCGACGCCGGGGTGGTCCTGCTCGAACGCCGCGGTGAACTTGCCGATGAAGTCCTCCGAGGCGCTGCCCTTCATCAGCCAGAGCGTCACCTTCTGCGACCCCCCGGCCCGGTCGGCCGATTGGCTGCAGGCCGTGAGGGCGGTCGCGGCCGCGAGGGCGGTGCACACGGCGAGGAGGCGCATCTTCAAGAGGGTTCACCTTCTGGGGGCTCGATCTCAGATGGCTCGAAATTGGCATAGACCAATGGGCCGGTCAAGTGTTCTACCCCTGGGATTGTTCACGCAAAGTTCGCGAAGCCGGACTTACTGGGGCACCGTAGAACCAGGCAAAAGCCACCCACTGTCGGGAGACCCCCATGTCCAATCACACGTACCGGGTGACCGAGATCGTCGGCACCTCCCACGAGGGCATCGATCAGGCCATCCGCAACGGGATCGCCCGGGCGGGCCAGCACCTGCGGAACCTGGACTGGTTCGAGGTGGTCCAGGTGCGCGGTCACATCGAGAACGGGGAGATCGCCCACTTCCAGGTGGGGCTCAAGGTCGGCTTCCGCCTCGAAGGCGAGGACTGAGCCCCCGCACGGCCCTCACCCGGCCGCCGACCCGGCCCCCGGCGGCGCGTTCACGTCGTTCACGTCCGGCCCTCGACCTCCTGGGCCGACCGGAGTTCGGGCGCGTCCGCCGCCCAGTCGGCCGGCACCACCCGGAAACCGGCGGCGCGCGCGGCCTGGCAGACGAGTTCGTCGTCGTCCACGAGCATCCGCACCTCCCGGCCTCGGGCGATCCGCTTGAGCACCTCCAGCTTGGTCGCCCGGGCCGGCCGCCGGTCCTGGTTGCCGCGCATCCACAGCCGCCCCTCGGGCAGGCCGTGCCGGGTGAGCCAGTCGACCGTGTCCGCCCGGCACCGTTCGGGGCGCCCGGTCAGGTACACGACCTCGCAGTCGGCCGCGCTCTCCACCGCCATCGCGACCCCGCGCTTGAGCGGCGGATCGGCGGGGGCGGCGCCGAAGAAGCCGGACCAGTCCCGGGGACGGCGCTCCAGGAAGTGCTGGCGGTGGCCGGTGTCCGCCAGGGTGTTGTCGATGTCGAAGACGGCCAGCGGCCGCGTCGTGTTCTCGCTCATCCCGCCACCCTAGGGCGTGCCCTGCCGACCGTCCGGGCCCGGGGAATCGTTACGGCGCCCCGGCGTTGCGTCCTGCGGGCACGCTCCGGCCGGGCCAAACCGCCACGACGGGGCTGCTGTGGCGCGCAACATGGGCACAGGCTCAGCCATGCCCACCGCGGAGGGTCGGGTGCAGGAGCTCGTCCCCCGAGCCGGGCGCCCCGGCTGACGCTGCGGCTGAGCGAGCCCGCGGATGCGGGCGACACCGGCAAGCTGGGGCTGAGCGCCTGGCCGGCGCTCGCGCGCTGACCGCCGGCCCGCCCTCCGCACGGGCCGGCCACCCTTGCGACCCGATCCGCATTGCAAGGGCGTGCGCATCGCCCCGGGCGTCCCGAACGCACGGAAGCGTGACCGTCACCGCTTCAGGAATCCATCACCGCGTCTTCGTCGTCGGACTGGCGCGGTGAGACCGACGCGCCGTCAGGCCCACGCCGCCTTCCGCGTGTCGGCCAACTGTCCGGATATCGCGTGGTACGTGAGTTGTACGAGGAACGGCCCTTACGAGGGATTCGCCCTGCCCCACGATGCAACAAGCTGAACGGGCAAGCGATCTCCGAGAGAGGGACACCGCACGTATGAAGCGCCTCGCACCGCTCTTCGCCACCGCCGGACTCATCGCAACCGCCTTGCCCCAGCTGGCCGTTCCCCAGGCATACGCTGCCGAGCCCATCCCCGACTACATGCGCCAGAAACCCGCCTGGCACCGCTGCAGTGCCGACAGCCCGGCGACCTATGAGTGCGCGACCCTCAAGGTCCCGCTCGACTACAAGCGCCCCCAAGGCCCCATGATCGACCTCGCGATATCCCGGGTGAAGAGCGGGAATGCGGCCAAGCGGCACGGCGTCATGCTCCTCAACCCGGGCGGACCCGGCGTCCGCGGACTCCCCCGGCCGCTGCGGATGAGCGCGGAGATGCCCAAGGACGTACGGGACCGCTACGACCTCATCGGCTTCGACCCGCGCGGCGTCGGGGACAGCAGCCCGGTCACCTGCGGGCTGGACCGCACCGAGAAGGGCACCGGCGGGGCGTACCGGCCCGAGCGCTTCGCCTCGGACGTGGCGTGGGCGCGCAATGTCGCGGACAAGTGCCGTGAGAAGGCCGGGGACGTACTCCCGTACATCACCACCCGCAACACGGCCCGGGACATGGACGTGATCCGTGCCGCGCTGGGCGAGCGCAAGATCTCGTACCTGAGCTACTCGTACGGGACCTACCTCGGCGCGGTGTACTCCCAGATGTTCCCGCAGCGGACCGACCGCTTCGTACTGGACAGCGGAGTGGACCCGCACAGCATCTGGCGCGGCATGATCCAGGTGTGGGCGACCGGCGCCGAGCCGGCCTTCGAGCGGTGGACGCAGTGGGCGGCGGAGCGCTCGGCCGAGTACGGCATCGGCGCGACCCCCAAGGCGGTGTCCGACACGTTCTGGGGATTGGTGGCGCGCGCCGACCGGGAACCGATCGACCACTTCGGGCAGAAGGTCACGGGTGACGACATCCGGGAGTCCCCGGGAGTGTTCTTCAACCCGGTTGAGGCCTCGATCATCACGAGGTCCCTCAAAGCCTCGGCCGAGCGGACACCCCTGCCGGCGGACGCCGTGGTGCCGGACGTGAAGAGGCTCCTGGCCGCCGGCCGGGCGGCCACCGTGCCCGGGATCGACACGGCCGCCTCCACGCCGGGCGACGGTCCCGCCGCCCAGGCCGCCCCCTCTGACAACGCCACCGCCGTCTACTGGTCCGTGGTGTGCGGGGACACGGAGAACTGGCCGCGCGACCCCGAGCAGTACGCGCGGGACGCTGTCCAGGACAAGGCGAAGTACCCGCTGTACGGGGACTTCGCGTCGAACATCAAGCCCTGCGCCTTCTGGCAGCGGCCATTGGAGGCCGCGACGCCCATGACGCACCGGACAAAGGCACTGACCGTGCAGAACGAGTGGGATCCGACGACCCCGCTCAGCAGCGGTCAGGGCCTGCACCGCGCCCTGAAGGGCTCGCGGATGGTGTTGGCGATGGGTGGGGAGGGGCACGGCGTGTACCTCACCGACCCCACCTCCTGCGCCAACGACCTCGTCAACACGTACCTCACCACGGGCCGGCTCCCCGCGAGGGACGTGACCTGTCAGAGTCCGCCACGCCCCCAGGAGCCGGAAGAGTCGCCGGCCCCGTGAACGAGGCACCGCTTCACTCCTGGGTAACGCAAGCGGGACCGCCACCACGTCGGGCGACGGCCCCATACCGCGCCGAGCCCTCGATACATGCGGCGGTTCGGTGCCATCGGGAACCTAGGCATGACCGACCAGGGCTTCGTCGCCGATGCCGGACGGCGATGACCTCGACCTGCCGGGACCCGGTGGTCGTGGAATGGCGCGGAGCCGGACCAAAGGGACCGATGCGCAGGCCGCAGCGCAATTCACCAAGGCTGCGCGAGCGTGATCACAGCATTCGCGGGAGGATCGCACTCATGAGAGTCGTGGTGCTGTCCGATACGCACTCGCCCCGGCGCTGGAAGTCCTGCCCGCCACAGGTTGCCGAACACCTGCGCGAGGCGGAGGTGATCCTGCACGCGGGCGACGTCTGCACGGCGGACGTTCTCGACGAACTGGCCCAGTACGCGCCCGTCCATGTCGTCATGGGCAACAACGACGGGCCTGACGTCGCTGCCTGGGGCGCGCCGGAAGCCTTGCAGCTGACCCTGAACCGGCTGAGTATCGGCATGATCCACGACAGCGGCCAGAAGACCGGGCGGACCGCCCGGATGCACAACCGGTTCCCCGAGGCCGATCTCGTCGTCTTCGGGCACTCGCACATCCCGCTGGACCAGACCGGTGACGGCGTCCGGATCTTCAATCCCGGCTCGCCCACCGACCGGCGCCGTCAGCCGCACGGCACCCTCGGCGTCCTGGACATCCAGGATGGCGAGCTGATCGGCGCGAGGATCGTGAACGTGACGTAGTCAGCCGGAAGCAGCCTGGAGTCGGGGCGTCCGGGGGCCCGGCGGGGCCGGTCACGGTGGCGGTGCTCCTGCTTACGACGGCGACTTCGGCACGCCTCCCGCGGTGAAGCCGAGTGAGGGGCGTCGACCAGGCTGCTTACGGCGGTCCCACCCGAGAGCCCTACGGCTGGCACTCGTCCAATTGGCCTTCCGCATCGTCGGACAGCCCGAAGGGGACACCGGTGAGCTCCTCGGACAGCTCCCACAGTCGGCGGGCGGTGGTGGTGTCACGGATGGCACGCTCCCGGTCGCGGAGGACCGGCTCGCCGCGTAGCTGCAGCGGCCCGCCGGGCACGACATACGCTCCGCCCGGCAGGTCCGGGACGGTCGCCGCGTACAGGGAGGTCTTGGCGCCTTCGGGGGTGGGGCGGAAGGCGACGCGCAGGAGCAGGCGGGTCGACACTCCGTAGAGTCGACCGCGGTTGCCGTTGGCGCCGCCGGTGAGAACGTTGGTGCGGGTGAGGCCGGGGGCGACGGCCGTGCTGCGCAGCCTCAGGCCGGAGGCGTCGGCGCGGCGTTGCAGTTCGGTGGCGAAGTAGAGGTTGGCGCGCTTGGACTGCAGGTAGGCGAACATCGCGCGGTAGCGGCGTTCTGCGTTGAGGTTGTCCAGGTCGAAGCGGGCGAATCGCTGGCCTTCGCTGCTGACGGTGACCACCCGCGGATCGGGCGAGGCGAGCAGATGGGGCAGCATCAGCCCGGTCAGTGCGAAGGTGCCCAGGTGGTTGATCCCGAACTGCGACTCGAAGCCATCGGCGGTCCGGGCGAACGGCACCATAGCCACCCCGGCGTTGTTGACCAGCAGATCGAGGCGGTCATGGTCCCAGCCGTCGGCGAAGGCGCGTACGGAGGCAAGATCGGCCAGGTCGAGAAGGCGCACCTCGGCATGGGCGCCGGGTGCCTGGGCGAGCAGCCGCTCCAGCGCTGCCTGGCCCCTTTGAGCACTGCGGCAGGCCAGCACCACATGCGCACCCCGGCGGGCGAGCGCCTCGGCTGTGACCTGGCCGATGCCGCTGTTGGCTCCGGTGACCACCGCCAGGCGGCCGGATTGGTCGGGGATGGAGGCGGGGGTCCACGGACGGGAAGCGCTGGACATGGTCTTCCTTCTCCTAGGTCGAGGGCGTCCACGACAGCTGAGCACGCACCCTCTCAATGCAACTTCTAGTTGCGATACGCTGGAGCCTGACACGCGACAGGCCGCTAACGCAACTAGGAGTTGCAATGGAGATGGGTTCCTCCGGACCCGCCCGCCCGGTCGGGCGCGGCCGCAAGGCACAGGAGGCGGTACGCGCCGCCACCCTCGCCGAGTTGCTGGACCGCGGATATGCGGAGCTGACCATCGAGGGCGTGGCTCAGCGGGCCGGAGTGCACAAGACGACGCTCTACCGGCGTTGGAAGGATCGCGCGAGCCTGGTCGTCGACGCGCTCGCCGAGCACTTCGCCACCGACATCCCCATTCCGGACACCGGCGCCGTCGAGACCGACCTGCAAGCGATCGCGCGGGCGCTCGTGCAGAGCATGACGGGCCCGGTGGGCAGGGCGGTTCAGACCGCGATGTTCTCCGATGCCGGTCGGCTGCCGGAGATCGCCGAGGCGCGGCGGCGGGTCTTCGCCGACCGGTTCCGGCGGGCCGAACCCGTCGTCGCCCGCGCCATCGAGCGGGGCGAACTCCCGGCGGGGACGGATCCGGTCGAGCTGTTCAAAACGCTGGCCGCGCCGGTCTACTTCCGCTTGCTGGTCAGTGCCGATCCGGTCGAGGAGGGCACCGCCGACCAGGCCGTGCGGATCACGCTCGCCGCCGCCCGCGCCGGCGCCCTGACACAGGACGCCGCAGCGGCCGTCCAGGCAACCGGAGCGGACGCCGGGCAGGCGTGACGGGCAGCGTGCTCGCTGCCCGCATGCAGCCGTCCTGGACCTGACGCTCGTCAGCCCCCGGCCCCCCGCCCCCGGCCCCCGCTACACCTTCCGCGCCGACGTCCAGCCCCGGCGGCGGAGGCCTTCGAAGCCGTCCAGGAGGAGGTCCAGGGCGAATTCGAACTCGAACTGGTCGTCGCAGCCGCCACCGACCGTGGAACCCCCGTCATGTGCGGCCGTCGCGGCCAGTTCCGCGATGTGCGGGTAGCGCGCCGCCAGCCCGGGGTCCGGCGGGCCGGAGGGGCCCGAGGTGTCGAACAGTTCCTGGCTGAATCCGAGCAGGCGGCTGCCCATCGCGTGCATGACGTGATGCGTGAGGTCGGCGGAGAGGCCGCCCTCCCGGAAGCTGCCGGCCATCGAGTCCAGGTACGCCAGCACGGCCGGGGTGGGGCCGGTCCGCGACTCGATGACCCGGGCCGCCCAGGGGTGGCGCAGCAGGACCCGCCGGGCCGAGAGGATCCGCCCGCGGACCACGCGCTGCCAGGCGGAGCCCGCGGCCGGCGGGTCGATCTCGCCCACGACGGCGTCGGCCATGCCGTCGAGCAGCTCTTCCTTGTTGGCCACGTGCTTGTAGAGGGCCATCGGCACGACGTCCAGCTCCTGCGCGAGCCTGCGCATGCTGAGCGCGTCGATGCCGGTGGCGTCGGCGAGCGCGACGGCGGCACGCAGGACGCGCTCCCTGTTCAGAGGGATCCGGTGCGTGTGCGTGGCTTCCTTGGCTTCCTTGGCTTCCTTGGCTTCCTTGGCTTCCTTGGCTTCCTTGGCTTCCTGCCGGGTCATTCCGGTCGGCCCCTTCCCTCCTCGAACAGCTTGCCCTCTCCTTGACGAGTGTACGACGTACACCTATGATCGCTGTCAGGTGTACGGCGTACACCACCATCAAGCGAGGGGTACCCAGAAGATGAGTCCGGACCGAAGAACCGCGGTGGCCGCCGGGTCGCTGTTCCTGCTGACCGAGGTTGCCGCGATAGCCGGAGCAGTTCTGTACCGCCCCCTGCTCGGCGCGGCGGACGGCCGGCTCGCGCAGGGCGCCGACACCCGGGCGCTGCTCGGGGTGCTCTGCGAAGTGGTGCTGGTGGTGGCGGTGACCGGTACCGGTGCGGCACTGTTCCCCGTCCTGCGGCGCCACGGAGAGGGGATCGCGCTCGGGTACGCCTTCGGCCGGCTGCTGGAAGCAGCCGTCATCGCCATCGGGATGGTCGCCGTCCTGGCGCTCATCACCCTGCGGCGGGACGCGGGGGCGGCGGATGGCGCCGACGTCGCGCTGGCGGCCGTGCACGAGTGGGCGTTCCTGCTCGGACCCAACATCGCCCTCGGCCTGAACACCGTCCTGCTTGCCTACGTGGCGTACCGCGCACGGCTCGTGCCGCGCTTCATCGCCGTCCTCGGACTGGTCGGCGGGCCGCTGATCTGCGCCTCTGCCGTCGCCGTGATGTTCGGGGCCTACGCGCAGCTCTCCGCGGCGGGGGCGGCCGCCGCGCTCCCGGTGTTCGCCTGGGAGCTCGGGCTGGCCGGGTGGCTGATCGTCAGGGGCTTCGGGCCCGGCTCGCGCGCCGCGTCCCGGGCAGAGGGAGAAGTGGCCGACCCGGCCGGTGCCCTTCGGTGAGGCCGACTCGAGCTTGACGGCTGCACGGCGGCACCGTCCGGGGCCCGATACGCCGGCGCTGCCTGGCCGGGGTCAATCCACAGCGAAGGGGGCCCACCGGAAATTCCGGCAGGCCCCCTTCGAAGGCACGGACAACCGGGTAATTTACTTATCCTTTACCATCAGAGCACCGATACTGTCCGTTACAAGCAGCAGTCCGGGCCGCGAGGCCCGCCGAGAGGGAATGGAGCAGCAGACCCGCAATGGGTGAACCTCCCAGTCCATGCCGTGCCACGCCTTGCCCGCAGATCTTCGAGCCGGGAGCGGGGGTGGCACGGTGACCGAAGTCCTGCTGCTGCTCCTCGCCCTGGCGTTGACCTTGGCGTGTGCGGTGTTCGTCGCGGCCGAGTTCTCGCTCACCACCGTCGAGCGCAGTGAGCTCGAGCGTGCCACTGCCGCAGGTGAGCGTGGCGCCGAAGGCGCCCTGAAGGCCGCCAAGCGGCTCACCTTCCAGCTGTCCGGTGCCCAGCTCGGCATCACCGTGACGTCGCTCGTGATCGGCATGCTCGCCGAGCCGTCCGTCTCCGCGCTGCTGCGAGGACCCCTGGAGGCTGCAGGTTTGCCCTCCGGCGCGGTATCCAGCATCGCCACCTTGCTCGGCGTCGCGATCTCGACCGTGGTGCTGATGGTCGTCGGCGAGCTGGTGCCGAAGAACTGGGCGATCTCCCGCCCGCTGGCCGTCGCGAAGGTCGTCGCCGGCCCCCAGCGTGCGTTCACCGCCGCCTTCGGACCTCTGATCCGGCACCTGAACAACACCGCGAACCGCCTCGTGCGCCGCTTCGGCCTGGAACCCGCCGAGGAGCTGGCCTCCGCCCGCACCCCCGAGGAACTGGTCGCGCTGGCCCGGCACTCCGCCCGCGAGGGCGCGATCGAGGCCGATTCCGCGGAACTGTTCGTGCGGACCCTGCACCTGGCGGAGCTGACCGCGGAGAACGTCATGACGCCGCGGGTCGACGTCCAGGCGCTGGAGCTCCGCGCCACTGCGGCAGACGCCGCGAACATGACCCTGGCGACCGGCCTGTCCCGCTTCCCCGTCTTCCGCGACACCCTCGACGAGGTCGTCGGCACCGTCCACATCCGCGACGTCCTGGCCTTGGACGAGGAGAGGCGCCTGCTGGTCTCGGTGGCCGATCTGATGACCTCCGCCCTGCTGGTGCCGCACTCCCTGCCCGTCGACATCCTGCTGGTCCGCCTGCGCGCGGCCCGCACCATGGCCGTGGTCATCGATGAGTACGGCGGCACCGCCGGCGTGGCCACCGTCGAGGACATCGTCGAAGAGGTCGTCGGCGAGGTCCGCGACGAGCACGACCCGATCGAGGTCCCCGACCTCGTCGAAGGCCCCGGGCTGGACGGCCGCACCGTCTGGGAGGCTGATGGAAGCGTCCGCGTCGACCAGCTGGAGGAGATCGGATTCGACGTGCCCGAAGGCCCGTACGAGACGCTCGCCGGCCTGATCGCCACCCGCCTGGAGCGCATTCCCGTCGAAGGGGACACCGTCCTCGTGGACGGCTGGGAGCTCGCCGTGCTCGACATAGAGCACCACCGCGCCGACCGTGTGACCATCACCGCGCCCGCCGCCGTCGAGAACACCGTCTCCAGGGAGCGGACCCTATGACCGCCATCCAGCTGCTGATCGGCGCCTTCACCCTGATCACCAACGCCTTCTTCGTCGCCGCCGAGTTCGCCCTGATCTCCGTACGCCGCAGCCAGATCGAACCCGCCGCCGACAAGGGCGACCGGCGGGCGAAGACCACCCTGTGGGCCCTGGAACACCTCTCCGCCATGATGGCCACCGCCCAGCTCGGCATCACCGTCTCCTCGCTCGTCCTCGGCGCGGTCGCGGAACCCGCCGTCGCGCACATGCTGGAACCCGCGTTCCACGCGGTCGGCGTGCCCGAGGCGCTGATCCACCCGATCGCGTTCCTCATCGCCCTGACCCTGGCGACGTACCTGCACATGCTCATCGGCGAGATGGTGCCCAAGAACATCGCGCTCGCCGCCCCCGCCCCGACCGCGCTGCTGCTCGCGCCGCCGCTGGTCGCCGTCACCCGGGCGCTGCGCCCCGTCGTGTTCGGCATCAACGCCCTCGCCAACACCCTGCTGCGTCTGCTCAAGGTGGAACCGAAGGACGAGGTCGGCTCCGTCTTCACCGACGACGAACTCGCCCGGCTCGTGAAGGACTCAAGCGCCGCAGGCTTCCTTGCGCCCGAGGGCGGTGAACGACTCAGAGACGCGCTCCAGCTCGGCACGCGCCCCGTCGGGGAGGTGATGGTCCCCCTCGGCCAGGTGGCGACCGTCGGACACGACATCACCCCCCGAACCCTGGAGCGCGTAGCCGCGGACCGCGGCTTCTCCCGCCTGCCCGTCACCGGACCCGGAACCGGAAGCGGAACCGGATCCAGCCAGGAGATCCTCGGCTACCTCCACATCAAGGACGCTCTGGCCGCCTCGGACCGCACGAGGCCGTTCCCGCGCGCCGCGATGCGCCCCGTCATCCAGGTCACCCACGACACCCCGCTGGATGACACCATGACCGCCATGCGCGCAGCCGGCACCCACCTCGCCGCCGTGACGCACGCCGATTCCACCGTCATCGGCTTCGTCACCATGGAAGACCTGCTCGAGGAACTCGTCGGCACGACCCACTCTCCCGAAGTCTGAGCCCAGCCCGAGCTGCGACGGCCGGCACCCCCGATCGGGAGTGCCGGCCATCGGCGTATCGGGAGAACCACCACCGCCGCAGCCGCAGCCGGATCCGACATTCGTTCCTCCCCGGTTCTGTTCCGCCGCCTGCACGCGGGGGACTCGTGAGGAGGCTGCATAGGCCGAAGGTTCGAATACACCAGCCGTCGCATTCCACGGCGCCGCACGTACTCTCTCGCCGAGGATGGGTACTGTCATGACCGCCTGCTCCTTCCTCTTCCCCTCACCTCTCCTTCCTCCTTTCGCCACGGCGTCTGTAAGAGGAGTGACGCGAGCTGCCGCCTTCGCCGTCATGGCGACGGTGCTGGCGGCCGCAGGACACCAACTGGTCTTCGCCGGCACTCCGTCGCCGAACTCATGTCTGATGGCCGCACTGGGACTGTTCGCCGCAGGCTTGCCTCGAGCCGGAAAGCCGGGATCGCTGAGCATCGACCTGAGTGCCATGGCCGTCGCCCAGGCCGTCACCTGCTGGTGGTTCACCCACCTCGGTGATGCCCCTGAGTCCGCGTCGGCCTCTTCCCACGACGGTCCGTGGGGCATGTCCTACCTGACCCTGACTCTCGTTGTCGGCTGGGCTCTTCACGCCGCCGACACCGCCTGCTCGTGGATTGTGAGCGCGGTGCAGGAGGAGCTGGGCTCCTTGGCCGTAGGCCTTCGCGCTCTGTTCGTCCCCTGGATCGCTCCCGCCGATACGCAGGACCGACGGCCGTCCGCCGGTCCTCGAAGCAGCCGGAAGGGCGCATCCCCTCATGAAGCCCTTCTGGCCGACGCGGTGGTGCGCCGGGGCCCGCCTCGGTGTCGTCGCCCGTGGCTGCCGGACGCGTCGGCAGTCGTGAGGCCATAGGCGCCCACGCATCCCGACCCCGCTTCGCCGGCAAGCAGGTGCGGCTGAGGGGAAACGGGAAACCCCTCCCGGCTCGCTGACGACGCCGGGGCCATGCCTGCGCGCCCGTTGTCCTCGGCCTGGCCGTGACCCAGCACTCGTGTGGTGGCAGACCGGTCACGGCCCCGTAAGTGATCCGAGCAGCAGGAGCCCATGTGACCACCCAACGCATCGACGTGATCCATCCTGTCGACATGCGCCCGACAGACGTAGAACGGTGGGGCGAACTGCGCGCCAGGACGGCACCCGTGGCCAATCCCTTCATGAGCCCCGAGTTCTGCCAGGCGGTCGGCCGTGTCCGGCCCGGTGCCAGGGTCGCGGTGGTGCGCCAAGACGGCGAGCCGGTCGGCTTCTTCCCCTTCGAGCGCGGCCGGTGGGGCCGTGGCCGCGCGATCGGCCTTGGGGTCTCCGACTGCCAAGGCGCTGTCCTGCATCCTGACCTGCACCTGGATCCGTACGAGCTGCTGCGGGCCAGTTCCCTGAGCGTCTGGGAGTTCAACCATCTCGAAAGCGGACAGGATCTGTTCCTCCCCTTCGCAACGGGGCGATTCACCTCACCCGTCATCGAGGTCCCCGGCGGCTACGCCCCCTACGAAAACCTGCTCCGCACTCGCTCCCGCAAGTTCCTGAAGTCGACGCTGGCACAGGATCGTCGCCTGGCACGGCAGGTCGGACCGCTGAAATTCGTATTCGACGAACGAAACCCGGAGGCCTTGCGGACGCTGATGGCGTGGAAATCCGCTCAGTACCGCCGAACAGGCCGACGCGACCGGTTCGCCCAGACCTGGATCAACCACCTGGTGCGCATTCTCGCCGACACCACCACACCAGCCTGCTCCGGCGTGCTCTCGGTGCTCTACGCGGGTGACAGGCCTCTCGCCGCGCACTTCGGACTGCGTTCCCGCACCGTCCTGTCGTGCTGGTTCCCCGCGTACGACCGGAACTTCGCCAAGTTCTCCCCCGGTCTCGTTCTCCATCTCCGCATGATCGAGGCGGCCGCCGGCGTGGGCATCGAAATGCTCGACCTCGGCAGGGGTGACGCCGCCTACAAGGATTCCCTCAAAACACGAGAGCTCATGGTTCACGAAGGCGCCCTCCTGCGGCCAAGGCCCGGGGCGGCCGTCCACTGGCTCAGCCGCGAGCCGTCACGTGCTGTCCGCCGCTTCGTCAGAGAGCGGCCCCAGCTCAAGGGCGCAGCCTTACGCACCCTGGAGGCGATCGGCACGATCCGTGACCGCCGCCCCTGAACAGCAGGGGGGCTAGGGAGTGGACGATGTAGCGGGGTTGCGCACGCCGTCGCGGAACGCGTCGAGCCCGGTGTCGAAATCGACGGCAGAGCCGACGAACAACGCCGACTCGTCGGGTGCCACGTAGATCTTGCCGCCGCCGCGCACGGCGTGGACGAGGCAGACGCCGAGTCCGTCCGGCAGTTCCACGACGTTCAGGACCGGATCGGTGGTGAACGTGGCGAACAGGCTGCGCCCCACCGCGACGAGCCGATCGGTACCACCGGTGACAGCGGCCGCGCCCTCGGCGGCCGCTGCCTCCGGCGGCGGGCGGCGCACCCGGGTGCTTGCCGGTTCGATCGCTTCGATGCGGTAGCCCGCACGTTCGGCGGCCTCGAGGAAGGCGTCGAGGTCGCACGACTCGCGCAGCAGCGCACCGAGCTCCCCTTCGGCTTCGGCCAGCCGGAAGCCGGCGGTCGCGAACGGATGCGTCACCGGGGGATGTCCCGGCAGGGGCGGCGGGGCGGAGGTGCTCACCAGGAGCCCCGGCTCTCCGCGGATCTCCAGCGCGACACGCTCGCCGCGCAGCAGCCGGTAGCTGCGCGCTTCTTCGGACGCTCCGCTCATGGCGTGCTCCTCCGCTTCACGGACCTGTTCGAGGTGTGCAAGCTCATCGGATCGTCCGCGTTGAGGGGCCCTCGCGAAGCCCGGATCACCGGGTGCCGCCATGGCGCGGGCTTTCGCGCTCGCCTTGGGGCCACCGCTCCGGGAAGGCCTCGTACAGCACCGCGAGCGCGTCGGGCGGCGGCGCCGTGGCGGACGCGATGAAGCGGGCGGTCATGGAATCCATGGGGCGTACCTCCTGAAGGGGGCGTACGACGGTCAGGGTACGGTCCGGGTCGGACAGCGCTCCGGCGGGTGGAGCACGTGGGAGGGGGTCGGGATGGCGTGTGGTACCGCGTGGAGCGGACGTACGAGGGCAGCGCGTCGGCGACGCGCGACACCTACGACCTGGCCGGCGCCGAGCGCTTGAACAACAGGAGCTCGGGAGGTCAGCCGGACAGGCCGGACAGTGCGTCCCCGATGTACTTGGAGCCCAGAACGCGAGACCGTTGGCACGGCCACGCGGGGTCGCCGGTCAGGATGACGGCGATCAGCGGCATCGGACTGATCGCAATGCCTACAGCGGAAGGCAGCATCGGCCCGATCACGTCTCCCACTGCGTTCTCCCGATCCGTACCCGGTCGGGCACAACCGCTTTGGCGTTCCCGGTGGCCGCGCCGCGACGCGGGTGGCACACAGCCGGCCGACCCGCGCTGTCCCGCCACGCTGGCCCGCGCCCCGCTCCGCGGCTTTACCCCACCGCATTCGCAGCATGCGAAATGTCCGACGAAAGAGCCCCGGCCAGCCGGGGGGGGTGGGCTGGCCGGGGCGGGCCCCGGCCGGCGGGGGCGCCGACCGAGGGCATGCGGGGCGGAGCCGCCAGGGCAGTCGCTTCGCAGCGGATCCGCCCGACTCCAGCCGAACGATCCTCGCAGGAGAACACCCGCCAGGCCTGCCGGACACGCGCCCTGTGCGGATACCGCGCGCACGGAGACCACGCCGCCGCTGCCCCGTTGCCCTTTTCGTGGCTCCGCTCATGGAGCTTTCGGCCCTTGGTGGAGGGAGAGAGGAGTGGAGGGAGGAGTGACGCGTCCAGTTGCGAACGGGGCGTGCCCACTGCTGAGCAGACGTTCTCGCATGTCCGGTAGGCATGAGGAATGACGTCAGTGCTCGGGGTCGGCGGCGCTGATGCAGATGGGCCGGCCGGAGGGGTCGAGCAACGCCGTCCCGTGCTTGCCGCCCGGCTGGTGGGCGGGCCCCACGGCAGAGAGCGAGGAGACGATCATGCCCGCCGCAGACGGTCGATGTTCTTCGTCATGGTGATCAACGGGTCTGCTTCTGGTTGACTCCGATGACGTAGCCGTCGGGGTCGGTGAAGTAGAAAAGCTTGTCGCCGTGGTGCTCCATCACGTCCTTCTGGATGGTGACCAAGGGCCGGATGCGCTCGACGTAGGAGTCGAAGTCGTCGACGGCCAGGTAGAACATGCCGAACGCGCCGACCGGGGTGTTCTTGAGAACGGGCAGCCAGCTGCGCAGGTGCTCGTCGCGGTAGACCATCAGGGCGAACTCGCCGTCGAAGAGCAGGAGGCGCAGGTCGTCGTCCGGGTCGTTGCCGGCGGGCAGGGCGGTGAAGCCGAGCTTCTCGTAGAAGTCGACGGTCGCCTGGGTGTCGGACACACCCAGGCACGGGGCGATGGCGGGAGGCTTCATGAGGATCACTCCTTGTGAGGGCACGGGGGGTGGCACTTCTCACGAGCGCAGGCCTGTCCCGAGAAGTCCTATCGGAATCATGGCTTCCGTATAGGACAGAGCCCGTTTTAGATGCGGTGACCGCGGAGGTTCGACGGGTTGTTCAGGCAGCAGCGACGAGGGGGTGTCTGCCGCACGTGGCACTACGGCTACCGCCCCACCGGCGTGGGCCACCCGGGTGCGGGGCGGGCAGGCTTCGGACCGCACACCTGCCCGCCCGGACCCGGTGTATCAGTTCGTCTCGTAGACGCCGAAGACATCGACGATCAGGTCGACGTCCTTCCAACCCTGGTTCCAAAAGTTGATGACGGCGTGGTCACCGTCGCTGGCCTGTACGAGGTTCGAGGTGCTCTGGCCCGCCGCCCAGTTCAGGGTGGAGGAACCGGGGCGCGGCGGTACCGGGGCGCCGGGGTCGTCGTTCTGTCGCGGGAACGGGCTCGGGGCCACGGACAAGAACCCGGCCTCCGGTGTGTTGGTCACGGTGGCGTTCATGACGTACGCCTCGACGCCCGCGCGCTCGAACGACTTCGAGAAGTAGCCGCGGGCCGGCAGCTTGCCGTCGCGCCACCAGCTCTGACGGGTGTCGATGATCCGGTCCCAACCGAGCAGGCAGTAGGCGGCCTTGCTGTCCTTGCTGTAGTAGCCGACGACGTCGACGACTACGTCGGCTGGGGCCCAGGATCCGTTGAAGAAGCTGATCGTGCCGTCGGCGCCGACGGGCACGATCACCGAGTTGGCAACCGTCTGGCCAGCGGTGAAGTTCAAGCTGGACGCGGTCGGGATCGGGCCGCCGCCGGGAAAGACGGACAGGTGGCCCGCTTCCCCGGGGTTGGTGACGGTCACATTCAGCGCCACGGCGGTGATGCCCTGGGGGATGCCCTTGAGACCGCTGATCCCGGTGGAGAACGTCTTGCGCCCGGTGAGCCGGCCCCGGGTGGTACCGAGGCCGTCCCTGGTGTCGACGAAACGGGTCGGGTCCATCGTGGTGTAGCCGCTCGCAGGCGAATGGGTGAAGTAGCCGGTGACGTCGGCGATCAGGTCGACGGAGCTCCAGCCGCCGTTGAACAGGTCCACCGCGCCGTCGGATCCCACCGGCACGATGACCATGTTGGGGACGGACTGACCGGCGTCGTAGTTGAGGTTCGACGTCTGGGGGACCCCGGTGTCGTCGCCGTCCCACACCGTGACGTGACCGCCGGCAGTGGTGTTGGTGACGGTCACATTGAGGGCGACCATCGCGACGTCAGCGGGAATACCGGCGACGCCGGCCACCTTCACTCGGGTGGTGCCGCGACCCGCGACCTTGCCCGCCTTCGTGCCCGTACCGTCACGGGTGTCCAGCAGCCGGGTCGGGGCGTGCGGAGTGAACTCGGCGCCCAGGGTGGTGTGTGTGAGCTCCTTGACGGCCTGGACGCCGTTGGCGGCGTCGGTCACCGTCACCTTGATCCGATACTCGCCGACCTCGGAGTAGATGTGCTTGTTCCGCACGTCCCCGGAGCCCTTGGTGGTCTGCTTGTCCGTCGTGCCGTCGCCCCAGTCGACGACGACGTCGAGAGCGACGTCCGCGCTCGTGATCTCGGACTTGATCTCGTATCCGAGCGCGGTGCGGGTGGAACCGCTGATCTGGAGCGCGAGATTCGGGTTACCCGCGGCGGAGCTGCCCTGCACCGAGTCGGCCTTGTCCTCGTCCTTGCCAACGGGCAGGTCGGCACGGACCGGAACAGTGTGGCCGGCAGGACCGTCGTGCGTACCGGCCGACGGCGTCTGATCCGCGGCCGGGTTCGGTGCGACGGGCCTGGCCCCGGGCCCCGCGGTCGCCGAAGCCGTGCCCGGGACGAAAGTGAGACCTGCTGCGACGAAGGCAGCGGAGATTGCGACTCGGTGATTGCGCACCGGCCCCCCCGTTTTTCTGTTTTTGAACGCGATCGGAATAAAGAATGATCAGCGTACACGGAGGCTCGGCAGCAGCCGCCACGCGTTTCCGAGCACCGCGATCGGACCTGGTGCTGTGACCCGCAGGGCTTTCACTCGGGTGATCTGGTCGGACCCGTCGGGGCCGCACACTCGCCGACGAACTCACCCGCTGCGCCCGGATCCCACCGCATCGTCGTGGACGAGGCCGGCTCCGTCCCGTTCGAGCCGGACGCCGCGAAGGAAGCCGGCCACAGCCGAAAGGAGCCCGGCCGATCGCTTCGGCCGGGCTCCTTTCCCCCCTGCATCTCAGCCCTTGCGGCGGGCCGTCTGGTAGAGCTTGACGGTGAGCGCGGCGACCTCCTCCTGCGAGGCGCCCTTGCCGCCGGTCATCGGCTGCGCCAAGTCGATGACGTGGGCGCCACCGAGGGTGGCGTAGTCCGACCAGGCGCAGACCGGGAACTGGAAGTCCGTGGCACCGCTCTTCGGGGCCCCAGCACCCTTGTCGCTGGTGACTTTCATGTCCTGGCATTTCATCAGCGCGCCCTCGAAACCGGCGGGCTTCACGATCCTGGCGCTTCCGACGCGCTGTATTTCGAGCCCGCGTGCCTTCCCGTCGCCCTTGAGGCCCTTCTTGCCGACGTGGGCGAGGTAGTTGTCGAGCGCTGTGGCGGGGTCGGCGATTTCGCCGTACAGGCCGTCGAAGCTCAGTCGTCTGCCGCCCACCTTCGCCGGGTCGCTGGTGTCGGTGCTCGCTGCGTTGTAAATGCCGGAGGCCGCCCGGGCGTTGGTCACGCCCAGGCCCTCGGCCGCCTTCTTCTGCTCGGCGTTCAGCTCGCCGGGCGTGCTGCCCGGGCTGGACTTCCTGTAGGCGTCGACCGAGACCGGGGCGACAAGCTGGTAGCCCTTGGTGCTGTCGGTGATTTCACGGTTTCTCACGCTGTCACCGTCGGCGCCGAGCACCAAGTACGCGCCGCCCGCGATCACCGCGAGAGCGACGATCACTCCGGTGACGATCAGGCCCGCCTTCCTCGTCGGAGTCGGCTGCGGGTCGTGGCTCATGTGCGCTGTCCCCTGTGCGTACGGGTCCACACTCGGCCTGCAACTTCCAGGGCGGCTGGGGGCTGCATTTTCGCCTGCGTAATGGACTGTCTTATTGACTGCACAAAATTCTGGTTGTCCGCATAGCCCGAGATGGAGAACGCTTCACCGCCCCGGGCAGAGACGTGAACGATGCAATGGACTCGCCCTGCCGACGGACTGAAGTTGTTGGTACGCAAGGAGTCGATCTCTGTCCAACTCGCCCAGCGCTCGACACGGTTCTCGTCGACGTACCGCAGAGCGTGCGTGAACAGGGTGACACTGGCACCGGAAGCGAACGAAGTGTGCATTTCCTGAACCCCGGGATTCTCCGGCTCGGGCCACGCGCTCGCCGCAGCGGCGGCGTCGGCCCGGCGTTGCACGGAGTCGCGGGCGGCGGAGGTGGCGGACACGAGAGCGCCGATGACGAGCATGCCGCCGAGTCCCAGGCCCACCAGTCCTCCGATGTGCTGCTCTTCGGCCTTCCGCTCGGTGATGTCGTCGTAGTCGTAGGACGCGTCGGAGTTCAGATCGATGCAGCGGTCCCCCTCCTGCATCATCGCGCCGTCACACTTGTCGGCGCCGATGTTCCACTCGATGGCATACCCGCCGAATATGATGAGCGCGCCGAGGATGCCCGCGACCAGAGGTCCCGCGTATCGATTCACTGCATTCTCCCGTTCGAGACTACGGATCCGGTGCTCTGCCGGCCGGTCAGCCCGCCGCGGCGAAGGCGGCTTCGAGGCGCGGGACATAGTCGGCGAAGGCGGGGGCCCAGCACCCGTAGTTGTGGCCGCCGTTGCAGCTCGGGGCCAGCGACCCGCCGTTGCCGTAGTTGACGAGACGGCTGGGAATACCCAACTGGTCCAGACGGGTCTTGACGGTGTGGGACGCCGCAGCGGTGTGGACGTCGATGAGGTCGTTGTTGCCGGTGTAGAGCGTGATGCCGGTACGGGAGAGTTTGGCGAGGTTGACCGGCGCGGCCGGATCGACCGCCTTCCACACGCGGTCGGCGTTGAAGACCGGGTACGGAGAGCCGAAGATCGCGTCGCTGTCCACATAGGGGCCGTGACCCGGGCAGTTGCCGGAGCCGGAACCTGAGCCTGACGAGCTGCTCGCCGCGCACCAGGCGCCCGCGAGGTTGAGCTCGGTGGCCAGGACGGCTCCGCGGACCTCCCACATGCCGAAGTCGATGCCCCCCGACAGGGCGGCCACGTGGCCGAACAGGTCGGGCCGGGCCTGGGCGTAGTGCAGGGAGCCGTAGCCGCCCATGGACAGTCCGACGACGGCGCGATGGGCGCGGTCGGCGCGTGTACGGAGGTTGGCGTCGATGAACGGGACGACCTGGGTGAGGTGGAAGGTCTCCCAGTTCGCCTTCCCTTCGGCGGTGTTCTGCATCAGCCAGTCGGCGTACCAGCCCTTCATTCCCCCGTCCGGCACCACGGTGATCATCGAGTCCGAGTGCAGCGCCGGCGCGGCCGCGACATCGTTCACGTTGCCGCCACCGCCGTGCAGGAAGTACGTGACCGGCCAGTGGCGGCCGGGGGCGGTGTCATAGGAGGCGGGGAGGAGGATGCGGATCTTGTGCTTGCCGGAGAGCTGCCGGGTGGTGACGGTGAGGGTGAAGTCGGTGGGGCTGTGTACCTGCGTCTCTTCGGGGATCAGGGACAGACCGTAGCCGTCGCTGAAGGCGGGAACGGCGGCGGAAACCGAGGAGGGGGCCATAAGCGCCGGCGCGGCGGCCGGCGGTGCGGCGTGTGCGGACTGGGCGGCGCCGGCGCCGCCCGTCAAGGCGGTGAGCGCGAGTGCCGCGCCGAGCGAGGTGAGGCGCAGGGATGTCATCGGGAACCCTTCGTCGAGGAGGCTCGCGGCGTGGTGAGCTGCCGCGAAGCCGGACATCCCGATGTTGGTGTCCCGAACCGCCCAGCCAACAGGCCATGCCACCGGCCATTCGTGACCGGCGTTCGGGCGGCCCGCGGGGGCCGCGATCCGTGCCGGTCCCGGGGTGCCGAGGTCACCCGCCGTCATGTTCTCGTGGTCACGGGGTGCTGGTCGAAGGGGGTGGGAACGTGGCCGGTGCGAAGTCCCGGTGCCGACCGCGGAACGTGCGTCCGAGATGGTGCTGCAGCCGGACGTGGCGGAACTGGTACACGGCTCCGGTCTGGCGCAGCACGCCTCGTCGGTAGGCATCGTCCAGAAACGCGGCGGGGTCCCAGGGGAGTCGCCCGGTCAGGGGCAGCCAGACACGTGCCAGCACGATCCACTGCCCCCAAGCCGTGAAGGCGAGCACATAGCAGGCCCCGCCGCCCAGGCCGCCGACCGTGCCGATGTACAGGCTGTCCTGGACTCCCCAGTTGAGCGGTCCCATCGTGCCCTGGAGCAGGTGCACGATCAGGTACCCGCCGAAGGCGATGGCCAGGGTGAACGCCGGAGCCAGAATGAGGAATTGCCGGCCGGCCGTCGTACGGTTCGAGGACAGCAGACTGATCGGGGTGGCCGCCGCGGTGACGTCCACGGGCACTTCGAGTGCCGCCATGAACCCGAAGACGAGACCGGCGGCCGACCCGAAGATCAGCCCGAGGACCAGCATGTTGATCAGGGTGCCTTCGACGATGCGCGGGTCGGTGAGGGAGGTCCCCGCGGCCAGCGCACGTCCGAGGGTGAGAGCGCAGGCGCATCCGATGCCCATGACGGTGCCGCCGATCAGACCTTGTCCGAACCGAACGGTGAAGGTGCGCAGGGGCCGGCGGCTGAGACTCCCGTGCGCGGCGCGCAGTGTCAGCCGGATGCGGGCCGGTTCAAAAGCCGCTCCGCCGCCGGACCTGTCCACCATCGCGTAGACGGCTCCGAAGGCGAGGCCTGCGGCGGGTCCCATGAGGCTGCCCTGCAGGAGGAGTTCACCGATGGAGAGCGGCGTGAGCAGGAGGCCGATCAGCCAGCCGGTCAGAGTGATGCTCATGGCGGTGGCCAGAACGAAGGCCATGGTTCGCGTCGAGCGTGACAGCGAATCGCCGAGCTGCCACCACGCGAGGTCATGGCGCTCGCGGTCGAGGCGGACCAGGTGATGGGCGAGGTAGCCGAGCCGTCGTTCGGCCCGCGCGGGGTCCGCGTACGGGGCCCCGGGCTGCCGGCCGGCCGCATCCCGTTCCGGGGCGCGGCGTCGGTAGACCGCAGGCACAAAACCCGCCAGCAGGTGTTCCTCCAGGCTTTTCACTGAGGGGAACCGGGTGGCGTCCAGGAGCTCGGCGGGTTCCCGGCCGGGCGTCTCGCTGTACAGGGTGCGGGCGAGGATGACCATGAGCGGGGTGGTCAGTACTGCGGCGAGGTTCGCGTGAGCCGGGCCCTTGCGTGTGCGCAGTTCGGTGAGGACCGCGTCCCATGTCGAGCCGGGCGCGCCTGTGTTGCAGGCAGCGCTCGGGTCGGACGGGACGGTGCGGGTGGTGCGGGGCAGGTAGTCGGCGAGGTCCTCGAGGGTGAGGTCGGTGAGCTCGATGCCTCCCGCCCAGACGAGCGGCGCGTGCGCCGCCCGGACCGCTTCGGCGTACTCGTCGCGCCGACTGGTGAGGACGAGCGGAGTGGAGGTCGCGTTGAGCGCGTCCAAGGCGTCGCGCCGTAGGCCTTCGGCGATCTCGTCGAACCCGTCGAGGACCGGCAGGATGAGGTCGGCGTCGACCAGGACGGCGGCCAGAGTCGCCCCGCCGGAGCTGCGGCGGGCCAGATGGGGGTGGTCGCGCAGCAGTCGGCCGATCAGCCAGTCCCGCAGGGCGGTGGTCGACGGGTCCCAGGAGCCGATGCTGAAGATGACCGGCACGCGGCGGTGCGGGGCCGGGGTGTCCAGGGGGTCCAGGAGGCCCAGTAGGTCCAGGACGAGCCTGATCGTGAGGATGGATTTGCCCGAGCCGGCCCGGCCGAGGATCACCAGTCGTCCGGAAGGGATCCTGAGGTAGACCTCGGCCATGGTCCGCAGGTCGCCGCCCAGATCCACCTCACGCGGAGTCTCACCGGGCCCGAGGCGCTGGATGTTCTCCGCTCGGTCGGTCAGAACGGCGGGCGCCGGCTTCCACCGGACGGGCAGGGGGAACGGGTCGTGGACGCGGCGTTGCGCCTCCTCGCGGCGCCAGCGGCGCCGGACCTCCGTCGCCAGCTCTTGCGCGGCGTCGGCGAGCGTGTCGGGGACGGGCGACCGGGCGGGTGGGCCCGGGGCGAGGGGGCCCGGGCCGAGTGGCGTCGTGGGGGCGGACGGGGTGGGGGCGGGTGCGGGTGCGGGTGCGGGTGCCGGCGGTAGTCCGGGACCGGGGCCGGGGCGGTCAGTACCGGCGTCGTGGGTTGCCGTGGATGAGCCGGTGAGCGCAGCCGCCAGACGCAGACGGTCTTCTTCTTCCAGGCCGAGCGCGTCCGCGAGCAGATTCACCGTCCCCATCCGGTGGTTGGTGGATCTGCCGCTCTCCAGTCGGCGAATGGTGCGCACGCTGACCCCGGACCGTTCGGCCACCTGCTCCTGCGTCAGGTTCGCTTCATCGCGCAGCTTGCGTAACAACGTGCCGAGGTCCTCTGTCATCCAGCATCTCCCCTGATCCACCAGTGTGAACGGCGGTGAGCCTACCCGTGGCCGCCGGTCACGAATGGCCGGGTGTCTGACCTGTACAGCCATCATGACCAAGGTCACCGTCGGAGTGGGTCCCCCCTACGGACGTCAAAGCAAGGAGCCGACGTGGCCAACCGCTTCTGGTGCGGAGAGTGCAACTTCAAGACGCCCTGGGTCGACGCGTCCGAGGGACTGCGCCGGCAGATCGAGCACTACGCCCGCAAGCACCCCGGCACCTCACCGGCAGGCCAGGTCGAGACCCGAAGGCGCGGCCCGGGCATGCGTCATGGATGCCTGCTGGCGGCCGGAGCCATCATTCTGCTCACCGTGGTGGCCGCGTGGCGCCGTTGAACGCCTGCGCGCCCTGGCCAAAGGGCGCCGTCGACGGCGACCTCGGGGGCGGGGGCTGGGGCTGGGGCGGGGGTCCGGTGCTCTCCCCGGAGTGCACGCCGACCGCACTGGAGGCCGCGAGACGGACCTGACGGTGCCAGGGCGTCGGGTCCAAGAACATCACATACCGGTCGTCTACAGGAGGTTGTTTCATGTCACATCCGCCCGTCACCCCGCGACGCAACGGCCCTTCCCGTCCTCCTGCGCGGCGACGCCCCGGCACCGCTACAGCCGCGGGGGCACTCGGTATCGCGTACGGGCTGGTGGTGGGGTGCGCCGGAGTGGCCGGGATGGTCTGGGGGCTGAGCTCATTCGGCGAGGTGGGGTGGTTGGTCTTCCTCAGTGCGTTCGTCATACCGTTCGGTGTCGCCCTGATGCGCAACGGGGCCAGGCTGCTGTCGGGTGAGCCCGAGGCAGGCCCTCGGCTGAGCCAGCTCCTGGTGGTGCCGGCGAGCCTGTCCGGTGTCGCGATCGGGTCCATGGTCGCTCAAGCGGACTTCTCCACCAGCGGGGCGCAGAACCAGCTTGCGGGCTTCATCACGGCCTTCGTGCTCTCGGCCGCAGCGATCGTGCTGACCGAGGCCCGGCCCACCAAGGCATACCTCGGCTTGCTCTGACACCCGCGAAGCTCCTGGCGGAGTTGCAGGTCTCAGGCGTCTCAGTGCGCGGTCGTCGGGTTCGCCGATCCGGCGGCGCGGCGGTATTCGGCGTTGATGCGCTGGGCTTCCTCAAGCTGGTCTTCGAGGATGACGATCCGGCAGGCCGCCTCGATGGGGGTGCCCTGGTCGACGAGCTCCCTGGCCCGGGCGGCGATGCGCAGCTGGTAGCGGGAGTAACGGCGGTGACCGCCCGCGGAGCGGAGCGGCGTGATCAGGCGGGCCTCGCCTATGGCCCGCAGGAAACCCTGGGTGGTGCCGAGCATCTCGGCGGCCCGGCCCATCGTGTAGGCGGGGTAATCGTCGTCGTCAAGACGGTCGAACGAGTCGTCTGCTGTCATTTGCACCTCTCTGTGGAACACGTGGAGGGGCCCTGGTGCCGTATGGCACCAGGGCCCCGAAGGAACTGCTACACCATCTGCCGACCCTGGTACTGCGCCGGCCTTTTGTTTCCGCATGCCCGACTGATACGCGGTCGGGGGTGCGGGGATCGCGGTTGCTTGACCGGAGACCACCTCGCTATCGATGTCCTGCGGTACCCGGACTCAGACATCCGCCCGGGCGATCCTGATGGCGCTCGCTCCTCCGTTCTTCCCTCGGTGATCAACTACTTGCCAAACGGGTACTGCGTACTGCTGGTACTGCTCTACTGCGTACTGCGGTACTGCTTGCGGCGGCCCCTGATCACTGCGGGCCACCCGGTCCGGTCGCCAGTCCCGTCGCCGTCCTGCAAACGCTCTGGCTTCGAAACTCCGCCACCGCACCGTCCTGGGTACTGCAACTGCGGGTACTGCGGGTACTGCTGCCCGGCAGTTCGTCTCTGCCAGGCCCTGCGGTCTCTCTGTGCTACGAGAGAAACCATAGCCACGCCACCGCCCAATGTCTACTCCGGCCGAAATAGATTTCCGCGTGTTCGACGGTGAGGTAATCGACCTCGAAGGCGACGCGCAGGGGTGCGGCCGCACCCGACAGATCAGTCATGCCCGGGCACGGTGTTCAGGCGCCGGTGCCCGTGCGGGAGGGGCGAGCCGCCCGTGCACGCCCCTCCCCCGGGTATCACTTCGACTGGTAGACGCCGAAGACGTCGAGTACCAGGTCGGCGTCCTGATGGCCCTGGTTCCAGAAGGTGATGACGCCATGGTCGCCGTCGCTCGCCTGCACCAGGTTCGGGACGGTCGCGCCGGCCGTCCAGTTCAGGGTGGAGGAGCCGGGGCGTGGCCCGGGGGGCGCGGCGGCCCCACCCTCCGTCGGCAGCGGGTAGGGGCTCGGCGCCACCGAGAGGAATCCGGTGCCGCCGGTCTCGGTGACGGTGGCGTTCAGCACGTAGGCCTCGACACCCGTCGCGGGCTCCGGCGTGAACCCGTGCGTGATGTACTCCCGGGCCCGGAACCTGCCGCCGGGCCAGCCGTAGGCCTCCTCGCGGGTGTCAAGCGTCCGGAACGGGGTGAAGGGCAGGAAGGCGGCCTTGCTGTCCTTGCTGTAGTAGCCGACGACGTCGACCACCACGTGAGCCGGCAGCCAGGACCCGTTGAAGACCTTGATCGTCCCGTCCGCGGCCACCGGCACGATCACCGCGTTGGCCACCGTCTGACCGGGCTCGAAGTTCAGGTTCGACGCCGTCGGAACCGGTCCGTCGCCGGAGAAGGCGGTCAGGTGGCCCGGCCCCTCGGGTTCGGTCACCGTGACGTTCAGAGCCACGGCCGTGATGCCCTGGGGCACCGCGTGCAGGCCGCTGATCCGGGTCCCGAACGCACTGCGCGCGGCGAGCTTGCCCCGGGATGCGCCGATACCCTCACGGGTGTCCACGAACCGGGCGGGCGTCATCGCGGTGTATCCGCCGGCCGAGGCCCGCGTGAAGTAGCCGGTGACGTCGGCGATCAGGTCGACCGCCTGGGGGCCGCCGTTGTAGAGCTCCACGTACCCGTCCTCACCGACCGGCACGATCACCAGGTTCGGGGCGGACCGGCCGGCCGTGTAGTTCAGGTTCGAGGTCCCCGGGCGGTCGTAGCCCGCGCCGGGCCACGCAGTCACGTAGCCGCTGTCGACGGTCTCCGTGACCGTGACGTTGAGGGCGACCGCGGTGACGCCCGCCGGGACGGCGGCGTTGCCGGCCACCTTCACCCGGGCGGAGCCCAGCCCGGCGACCTGGCCCGCGGGCGCGCCGGTGCCGTTGCGGGTGTCGAGGAGCCGGGTCGGAGTGTGCGGGGTGAAGTCGGAGCCGGGGGTGAGGAAGGCACCTCCGTTGGCGGCCTGCACGGCGTTGGCGGTGTCGGTCACCGTCACCTTCACCTGGTACTCGCCGGACTTGTCGTACGTGTGCGAGTGGTGCAGCTCGGCGTTGCCCTGGGCGGTGACGGTGTCGGTCTTGCCGTCGCCCCAGTCGATGACGACGTCGAGCGCGAAGTCGGCGCTCGTGATCAGGGCGGTCAGCTCGATCCCGTGCGCCGTGTAGCTGGTGCCGCTGACGTCCACCGCGAGAGCCGGGTTGGCGCCCGCGTCCAGTGCGGCCTGCGCGGTCTGTGGGGTCTGTGCGGTCTGTGGTGCGGCGGTCTTGGCGTTCGTCCTGTCGTTCCCCTCGGCCGCGGCCGCGGCGGCGGGCAGGGCGGTACGGATCGTGCGGTCGGCCGGGCTGTGGAAGCCCTCGGACGTGGATGCCTCGGCTATCGCCTCGGCCATGCCGGCCGCGACGGGTACGGGCTCCACCGCCTGCGCGGTGCCCGGGATGATGCCGAGACCGGCTGCCACGAGGGCAGCGGTCATTACGAGTCGGTGGTTGCGCACCGGCCCCCCAGTTGTGGTGATGAGCGAAGAGGGGCCAACGTATGGAGGGTTCCGGGCAGGGGTCACGGGATTCTGGCGCGATTCACTCCATAGAGGCCAAGGCTTTACCGGCTGTGCGGTTTGCGATCGACAGCAGGCGGCAGAAACGGGCGCCCCGCAGGCGGGTCTGGGGCCTTGCTCCAGAGGGCACGAGGCAGCGCCCAGGAGGCGCCGGTCTCTGCTGGGCCGGGCAATATCGCCTCAACGGTCGCGCGAACACGCTCACGACAGCCGAGGCCAACGTGCAGTGCCGCATCCGTCACGCGGTCGGAACGGTGGAAAGCTACCCGTACGGCGGTTCTGGCCCACGATGACATCGGCAGATTCTTCCTCGAAGGCTGTCGAGGGCCTCACTCCTAAGCCCGCCCGTTCCGCGGCGGCCATGACGACACAGACCGGATGGACACGCCCCTGCTGCTGGGCGGAGGCCTCGTGCTGCTCCTGTACAGCCGGGTGCTGTCTTCGGACTCGCCGGCGCCGACTACCCGGTGGCACGGGAACGGCTGGCGTTCGCGCTCGTGTTGGCGCGTGTCGCCCTGGCCTCGTTCTGGGCGGCCCACGAATACGCGAAGAAACACGGCTTCGACGACGCCGAATATCTGGCCGCCCACCTGCGGCTGCGCCCCATGGTGACGGTCGACACCACGGAACGTCTGTACATCCCTCATCGCCAAGTGCGCGAAACGGTCCTGCCCGCCACAGGCGGCACGGGCCGGCGCTTTCGCTTCCGTTATGTGGGTCTGCCCCTCCTCGCCGAGCAGAGGGGACGGATTTTCAGCGGGCGCGGCGGATACGAATCGGGCCGCGGGCGGTCGCCGGCTCGACGGGGTGGCCGGCCTGGGTGATTTCCACTTCGCCGGCCGCGACCAGCCTCCGGGCCGCGCGGCGGGCCGCTTCCATGAACGCGCGCCAGCCGTCGTCGTCTCCTTCGTACACGGCCCGCGCGGCGTCGGAAGGGCAGATCGTCGCGGCCGGGCCCCGACGCTCCAGCAGCTCGAGGATGGCTCGTTCCAATCGCCGGTCCATCTGCCGATCGGTGTCCGTCACTCCACCAGTATGGCCCCAGCTGCATCACGGGAACCAGGCAGCGACACACAGCACACGGCACACGGCAGCGAGCAGACCGCCTTGCACGAGCAGGGGCGTGCTGTGCCCGGAGGGCGGGGCGGGGTGGGTCGTGCAGCTCCGGATGTCCGCCGGCATCCGCGCCCGCCCCTCCGCCGGGCCGCTTATCCGTATCGGCGCAGTTCATGGAAGAAGCCGTCGATGACCTGCAGTTGCCCGCTGCGGGCGGCCTCGTCGTAGACGTGTTTGCCGACGGCGAGGTCGAGCACGCCCAGGCCGAAGGGTGAGAACACCACCGGCCGGTCGTGCGGCAGTGACACGCGGCCGGTCGTGACGTCGTGCAAGGTGCCGGTGAGGAAGTCGCGGCTCCCGGTGAGCTGTTCGGCCAAGTGGGGCGAGGTGTCGGCTTTGAGGCAGTGCTCGACGTCGTCGACGATGTTGGTCGAGGCGAGCAGGATTTCGGGCGCCAGGTCGCGCAGTGACACGTGCAGTACCAGGGGGTTGTGGTCGAACCATGCCGGGTCGGTGACGTGTGGCCGGTCTGCGACGGTGGCGAAGACGAGCAGGTCGCTGGAGCGGATCAGCTCCTCGGGGCTGTCGTGCACGGTGATCCCCGTGGTCGGGTGCGTGGCTTGCAGGTAGCTGTGGAAGCCGGCTGCGCTGTCGGCACTGATGTCATGCACGCCGATTTCGTCGAAGGACCAGCCGGTTGCGGTCAGGAAGGTATGGATGTAGCGGGCGATGAGGCCCGTTCCGAAGAACCCGATGCGGGCCGGTCGTGTACCGCGGCTCTCGCTGAGCGTCCGGGCCGCTGATGCGGCCATCGCGGCCGTTCGCGTGGCGCTGATGATGGAGCTTTCCAGGCAGGCGAACGGGTAGCCGGTGTCGTGGTCGTTGAGGATCAGCACCGCCGAGGCCCTGGGGATGCCGGCCTGCACGTTGCCGGGGAAGCTGGAGATCCACTTGAGGCCGTCCACCCGCGCCGGTCCGCCGACCGATGCGGGCAGCGCGATGATGCGGGCGGTCGGGCGGTCGGGGAAGCGCAGGAAGTACGACGGCGGGTTCACCGACTCCCCCACGGCGTGGAGATGGTAGGTGGCCTCGATCAGCTCCATGATCTGGTGTTCCTGGCCCTGGAGAGTGTGCTGGACCTGGGCTCCGGGGATCACGGCGAACGGGGGCACTGCCATCGGCGGTGGCGCTGCGTTCGGGTGGGACATCGGGGACTGCGCGGCGGTGGGACGGGACGTGGTCATCGGGTGCTCCCCTCGGGGGACGTGGTCCGGGTGGGCGGGAAGGAGGTCGGGAAGGAGGCCGGGGGCTGAGGTGCGGCCATGGCGACGAGGACCTTGCGCGGTGGTTCGAACGGTTCCCTGCTGTGGGCGGTGCGGATGTTGTCGATGAGCATCAGGTCGCCGGACTGCCACGGCTCGCGGACGGTGTGCTCTGCGTAGACCGTATTGATCAGATGGACGATGTCCTCGTCGATCCGGTCGCCGTCTCCGAAGAAGGTGTTGAACGGCAGGGCTTCGGGGCCGTAGACGTCGATGAGGTACTCCCGTACCTCGGGCGCCAGCGTCCACTCGTTGAGGAACGCGATCTGGTTGAACCAGCAGCGCCTGCCGGTGGCCGGATGACGCACCACCGCGGGGCGGCGCTGGCGGGTGCGCAGGCCGCCGTCGCCTTGCCAGGCGAACGCGATGGCGTTGGCGCGGCAGTAGCGCTCGACGGCTGCCCGGTCGTCGGTGCCGAACGCCTCGGTCCAGGAGGCGCCGATGTCGTCGTTGTACGTGCGGGTGAGCAGCCAGCCGTCCTGTTCGAACCGCTGGACGAGTTTCGGCGGCAGTGCGTCCAGGATCGTGGCGGCATCCGCGAGGGCGGTGGCTCCGCCCGTGGCGGGTGCCGTCAGGCAGGCGAGCATCAGCAGACCGGGAGGGCTGTGGGTGTAGCTGAGTTCGTGGTGCATGCACATGGGCTGGTTGGCCGGCCAGGCCGTTGAGGAGTACACGCCGGGGGTGTAGGTCTGACGGGGGGCGAAGGCTTCGGTGTCGGTCATCAGGGTGGGGGTCAACCGGCCGAAGAGGGCGCCCGCCTGGTCGGTGTCGCACAGGCCGAGCCCGCGGACGAGTACGGCGCCGTGTTCGGCGACGAGGCCGCGCAGGGTGTGGCGGTGTTCGGCGGCCCAGGCCGGCAGATCGGCCGTGGCGGGGGTGGTGACGTGCAGTATCGGGGGTTTGCCGGGGTGCAGGTCTACGCGGGGCGCGGATGCGGAGGGGGACGCAGGGCTGGGGCTGATCGGGGCGGGGCTGGTGAATGACATGGTCTTTGTCCTTTCGGTGGTGTCGGGGGGAGAGGCCGGCGGTCAGGGGGACGCCGGCCGTCCGGGGGAGGCCGCGTGTGCGGTGGGGCGACGGTGGGATGCGGAGTCCAGGGACCGGGCCAGATCGGTGAGGACGGGGTGGCGGGTGATGTCTCCCGGGGACAGGGCGCGGTCCAGGGTGATGGCGAGTTTCACGGCCGACAGGGAGGTGCCGCCTTGGTCGAAGAAGTTGTCGCGCCGGTCGATCCGTCCCTGCGGAATGCCGAGCACGCTCGCCCACGCGGCCGCCAGCCGTTGTTCGGTGGGCGTATCCGGCGTCTGGATGTCGTCCTCGGCGGCGTGAAGCTGCGTGGCCAGGGCCGTCAAGGTTTTGCGGTCGATTTTGCTGTTGGCGGTCAGCGGGAGGCTTTCCTGCCAGTGGATGGCCGAGGGGACCATGTAGCCGGGCAGTGACGTGCCCAGCCGGTCCAGCAGCATGTGGGTTTCGAGCGGGTGCGGGGCGGTGTAGAAGGCCACCAGGTGGGTGCTGTGGTCGGGCCGTTCGGTGACCACCACGGCGCTGTCGCGGACTCCGGGTACGCGCAGCAGGGTGCTTTCGATCTCGCCGGTCTCGATACGGAAACCGCGGATCTTGACCTGGTTGTCGCGGCGGCCGAGGAATTCCAGCTTGCCGTCGAACCGCCAGCGGCCGATGTCGCCGCTGCGGTACAGGCGCCTGCCCTCGCGGTGGGGATCGGCGAGGTAGGCCGGGCGGGTGCGCTCGTCGTCGTTGACGTATCCGCGGCCGACGCAGACCCCGGAGAAGGCGATGACTCCGGGAGCTCCGAGCGGCACGGGGCTGAGGTGCTCGTCGACGACGTAGAGGTGCACGTTGTTGACGGGCCGGCCCAGCGGGACCCGGTCGTTGTCGGGTACGCGGTCCATGATCTCGTGGTTGGTGTCGTCGCTGGTCTCGGTCAGCCCATAGGCGTTGACGAGCTTGATGTGGGGCTGGGCGGTGAACCAGCGCTGGGCGAGTTCCTTCTTCAGCGCCTCACCCGTGACCGACACGTACCGCAGGTCCGGCAGCGTCCGGGGGTGGTGTTCGAGATGGGACACGACGACGTCGAGGTAGGAGGGGACGACCTGCAGCACGGTGACCCGGCCGCGGGCAACGGTGTCGACGAACCGTGAGGCGTCGAGGATCGCTTCCTGCTCGATCAACAGGGTCCGGGCACCGACCACCAGGGGGGCCAGCAGCTGCCACAGCGAGATGTCGAAACACTGGGGCGCGGTCTGGGCGACCACCTGCCCTTCACCGATCTCGAGGTCGTCGATTTTGGCGTAGAGGTGGTTGAGCATGCCCTGGTGTTCGCACATAGCGCCCTTGGGCTCGCCCGTCGAGCCGGAGGTGAAGTAGATGTAGGCCAGCTGGTCGGGTGCGACATCGATGCCGAGATCAGTCCCGGGATGCTCCTGGCCGCAGGCGGTGTCGACGGGCAGCGTCTGGACGGCGGGCTGGGAGGCGAGGGCCGGCTGGAGGGCGGCGGTGGTGGCCGGTTGTGTCATCACGAGCCTGCATCCGGCACGGGCCAGCATGGCGTTGATGCGTTCAGCCGGCAGGTGCGGCTCGATGGGCAGGTACGCGCCGCCGGCTTTGAAGACGGCCAGGACGGCGGCCAGCCAGTCCAGGTTCCTCTCCATGGCCACCGCGACGACCCCTTCACGGTGCAGTCCTCGGGCCTGCAGGGTGCGGGCCAGACGGTTGGCGCGGGCGTTGAGCTGCTGGTAGGTCCACGTCCGGTTCCCGTGCTGGGCGGCGACGGCGTTCGGGTGCCGCCGTGCCCGCTGCTCGAACAGCTCGTGCACTCGGTGCTCGGGCAGGTCTCGGTGCGGCCCCGCCAGGTCATGGAGCTGGAAGCGGAGCTCTTCGGCCGAGAGCAGGCTCTGACCTGCGTGATCGGCGTCCGGGTCGGCGGTGATCAGGGCGAGCGCGGTCAGGTGGTATCCGGCGACCCGGGCAGCGCTGTCCGCGTCGAGGACGTCGGTGCGGTAGCGCAGGCGCAGTATCAGCCGTCCGTCGTCGTGGTGGGCGATGTCCATCCACAGCGCCGTGTCTGCGCCTGGGGTGCTGCTGTCCGGGGTCGGGTCACCGTCGGCGTCGAGGAGCTCGCCTCTGCTGCCGGTGAGATCGAGCACGGTATCGAAGGGTGGCTCGGCCAGACCGAGTTCGCGCCTGAGGTCGTCGACGGGGAAGTCCTGGTGCGCCAGCAGGTCCGCAATGGTGCGGTGGGTGTGCTGCAGCAGGCTCCGCCAGGAGCCGGGGCCGATCGTCAGCCTGCACGGCAGCGGCCGACCGCCGCCGACCGCGACGTAACCGGTGGTGACCTCCTGTTCGCCGCTCAACGCGGCCAGCACCTTCGCGTGGGCTGTCAGCAGTACACGGTTCATGGGCACGGCCAGGTCCCCTGCCAGTCGGCGCAGCGCTGTCGCCTGGCCGGCCGGGACCGCCGTCTCGTGCTCGGCCACGCCCGCGACCGGCACCGGGGTCCAGCGGGGAAGGGACGTGAAGCCGCTGCCGGCGGTCAGCACGCCATGCCAGAAGTCTTTGCCGGGGGTTGCGTTGAGTGCCATGAGGGTTCTCTCCAGTGCTGGTACTGAGGGGGGGTGGGGTGTCAGACGCCGCCGAGACGGGGGCCGGGGTGCAGGGGCGCTGCGCCGGACAGGTGGGCCGGCAGCGTTACGGGGGGCGGGGTGGGGTCGGGCATCTGCCGGGCCGGGTTTCCTGCCCACCGGGCCCGTTGCGGGACCTGCTCGCCCTTCATGAGGAAGGAGTCGCAGGCGAGCTGGACGCGGTCTGCGAGCGTCACGCCGTAGTGGACGAACGCGCCGACACCGAGGGTGCAGTCGTCACCGACCGTGGTGCGGTCGGACTTGAAGGCGCCGTCCTCCTGCGAATGGCACTGGATCACCGTGCCCGCGTTCAGCGTGCAGTCGTCCCCGATGGTGACGAGGGTCCGCTCCGGGAAGGAGCAGCCGTCGTCGAAGACCCGCTTGCCGATCCGCGCGCCGAGCAGCCGCCAGACGACGTTCTTGAAGG
This sequence comes from Streptomyces sp. NPDC054849, assembly GCF_053610945.1. Lineage (NCBI taxonomy): Bacteria > Bacillati > Actinomycetota > Actinomycetes > Kitasatosporales > Streptomycetaceae > Streptomyces > Streptomyces sp. NPDC054849. The sequence goes on along the minus strand of NZ_JBSGZI010000001.1, from coordinate 82,305 downwards.
GGGTCCCGTCAAAGACCTGCGTGTAGTGGACCGACGCCATCTTCCAGAAACGCTCATGCCGCCAGAACGATGGTTCGTAGATCGAGCAGTACAGCGGTGTCTGGGCCTTGAATCCGGTGGTGGCCCGTTCGATCAGCGTGAAGTAGACGACGGTGAACAGCAGGGTGAGGACACCGGCCAGCGCGAACGCCGACGCACCGAGCGAGGGGTGGAGGGCTGTGGCACCCAGGGCGAGAAGGGTTACTGCGAAGATGTGGATCCACCGCGCCATCAGGTACAGCCCCGCCGTGACGGCATTGTGCCGGTTCTTGGCGGTCAGGCGCCGGTGCAGCTCGCTGCCGCTCTCCAGGTCCTGGAACCTGGTGTCCCGCATCACCGTGCGGGGTATCGCGAAGGGGGGCGAGCCCAGCAGGCCCACGTTTTCCCGTATCTCTCCGTCGACCGGGACCATCACCTTCGTCGCCAGCAGACAGTTGTCGCCGGTTCTGGCCTGCGACGGGTAGGCGATGCGGTTGCCGAGGAAATTGTGGGCTCCGATCGAGACCCGGGACAGCCTGAACGACGTGTTGGAGAATTCCGCGTTGATGACGGACAGGCCGTCGGCGACCATCGTCTTGCTGCCCACCGAGCTCAGGAACGGGCTGTCGTGCTTCACCTCGATACCGAAGTTCGAACCGGTCTGTGAGACACGGGACAGGTCGTAACCGAGATAGCGCAGGTAGTGGACGATCGCGGAGCTGTCCCCGAACACCGCCGTGAAGAACTTGCTGTTGGACAGAAGCGCGATAGCCCGCTGCAGTCCGTAGTGGAAGCCGTAGAGCGGATAGACCGTGTCCGGTTTGACCGCCAGATGGAGCAGGCGCGGCACCACGCCCTGGATGACCAGCCCGGCGAAGGCGGCACCGAAGAACAGCACGAAGGATGCGGCCAGCGCCCCCAGATAGAACGTTCCGCTGGTGAACGCCGCAGTCCCTGCCTGAGGCAGTGGTGTGTTCAGCTGCGACAGCGGGGCCAGCAGCACGGTGACGCCGCCGGCGGCCAGGGGCAGATACACCAGCAGCAGGGCGAGCAGCTGCCCGGCGGTGTAGCGGACTTTCCTGGCGGTGGAGCAGTCGACGGCGCCGACCGTGCGGAAGTTCGTGCCGGTGGGCTCGGCCGGTGACCCGTGCCAGCGCTCGCCGGCGGGGACGCTCTGACCGGCGTGCAGGCTGGAGGCATGCCCGAGCTGGGCCTGGGCGCCCATCGAGGTGTCGATGTCGAGGACGGTCTGTTCGCTGACGAGGGCGTTGCTGCCGAGCGTGACGGGGCCGGTCTGGATGAGCCCGGCGTGTGCCCGGTAGCAGGAGAAGAGCACATCCTTGCGGATCACCGCTCCGTCACCGATGGTGATCAGATCGGCACAGACCGGGATATGCGTGGAAAAGATCGCGACGTTGCGCCCGATCTTCGCGCCCAGCGCCCTGAGGTACGCCACGTACAGCGGCGACCCGGTGAACAAACGGACAGGGCTGGTGCGGATCAAGGTTTTGACCAGCCACCACCGCACGTAGCCGAGGCTCCACACGGGGAACTCGCGGGGCGTGAAACGACCGATGAGGGTCCATTTCGCCACGATCGGCACGATGCACAGGCCGGCGAAGCCCGCGCTGCCCACCAGTACGGATCGCAGGTAGACGTCGAGCATTCCGCTGCCGGCTCCGACCCACTGGAAGCCTCGGACCGCGGCCAGGGCGGCGAGGTAGGAATAGCCGAGAAACGCCAGGAACTGCAGCGTTCCGCACAGCAGGTACTGCCCTGTGCCGGCCCGCGTCGCCATCCTGCGCTCCGGATCCGCCGCCGGAGCAGCCGCCCGAGCGGTTGCCGGCGCAGACGCTGGTGTTGATGCCGACGTCGATGCCGCGCCGGCCGGGTGGGCCAATGACTGGACGGGCGCGGGCACGGGCGCGGCCGCTGCCGGTGCCGTCGCCACGGGGCCGGCGGGTACGGGCGCCGGGGCCGCGGGCGCGGCTTCGGTGAGCGCGGTGGCCAGGCTGTCGACGGTGGGATGCCGGTAGACGTCCTTCATCGATACGGGCAGCAGGTCCGCCCGCTTCCTGACCCGGGCGCAAAACCGCGCCATCACCATCGAATCGGCACCCAGATCTTCGAAGAAGTTGCTGTCGCCCGGCACCTGCTCCACACCCACGACATCGGCCAGGACCTCCGCAAGGAGCCGCGCGATCTCGGCCGCCGGGCCGACGGATGCGCCATGAGAACTGCCTTCGGGCCTGCTGCTGGAAAGCGTTGAGGTGCCGGGCGGGCCGGCCGTCCAGGCATCGGTGAATTTCCCTACCATGGCTGCTCCTCGACGGCGTTCCGGGCGCCGCAGGCCGTGGGGGCCGGCACGCGCCGGCCACGCACTGAACCTGGGGCGGGAGTCAGCGCTCCCCAGGCTGTGTGACCGTGAGCCCTCATGGGGTCGCCAAGCAACGAAAACATGTGCAATCCACCTCAATGCGTGTATGCCGCTGTCGGGAAGATGCCCTTTCGGCATCGATGGTCTGGGGGGGAAGCGCAGCATCCGGGTGACGTCGCGCCGCCACGGTTCTCACCGCCGCTCCCGCGAACCGCAGGCGCTGTGGTTCGGTCGTGTCGGGTTCGGGGCGAGGGCGGCGTCCTCCGTCCGCGAAGGCCTCAGGCCTTCAAGGGCGGATTCTGTGATGCCGCCCCTCCAGTAGGCCCGGCCGGGCACATACCCGTCATGCCGCTGGATGTCGTAACTTGACACCACGCATCAGCAGCGGTAAGTGACCGCGCGGCCACGCAGCAGGACAACGGCGGCCCGCGCTCCTCCGTGGGTGTGGCCGGTGTCAAGCCCCGACATCCGGTGGCATGACAGCGCCACGGTCAGCCCGCGTACTGGAGGAGTCCCGAAGGCGTGCCGGCAGGCGACGTCTTCCCCGAGCCGCCCCCGCACACAGGCAGGCGGCACACCGACGCCGCTGTGAGCGCGGACAAGGAGGTGACCGTGCCGGTCATATCCACTCCCCAGGCATTCAACCAAGACGACCTCTACGTCGATCTCGAGGCGATCACCGGGCATGGGCTGTTCCTCAAATGCGAGGGCTTCAACTTCGCGGGGTCCATCAAGCTCAAAGCCGCGACCGCCATGGTCGAGGCCGCCGAACGCGACGGCCTCCTCACCCCCGGCTCCATCCTGGTGGAATCCTCCTCCGGCAACCTCGGCGTGGCGCTGGGCATGATCGCGGCCAGCAAGGGCTACCGGTTCGTGTGCGTGACCGACTCACGCTGCAACCTCGCGACCCGGCTGCTCCTGGAAGCCCTCGGCAGCGAGATCCACGTCGTCACCGACCCCTCCCCCACCGGCGGCCTGCTCGGCGCCCGCATCGACCACGTCCGCGCCCTGTGCGCCTCCGACGACCGCTACGTATGGCTCAACCAATACACCAACCCCAACAACCACACTGCTCACTACCGCACCACCGCCCCAGCCATCGCCCGCGCCTTCCCCGATCTTGATGTCCTCTTCGTCGGGGCCGGCACCACCGGGACCCTCATGGGGTGCGCCCGCTACTTCCGCACCTGGCACCGCCCGGTACGCATCGTCGCGATCGATACGGAAGGCTCCGCCACCTTCGGACAGACGCCCAGTCGCCGCATGATCCCCGGCCTCGGCGCCGGCATCCGCCCCCCGCTCCTCGACACCTCCTACGTCGACGACGTGGTACACGTCAACGAAGCCGAGACGATCCGTACGTGCCACCAACTGGCCCGCCACGGCTTCATCTTCGGCGGCTCCACCGGCACCGTCGTCAACGGCGCCACCCAATGGCTGGCCCGGCAGGACCAGCAGGCGACCGCGGTCGCCATCGCGCCCGACCTCGGCGAGCGTTACCTCGAAACCGTCTACCAGGCCGACTGGGTGCAAGACTTCTACGGTCAGGACGCACTCCACCCCCAGACGGCCACCGCCACCGCCCCGGCAGCCTGACCCGCCGACCGGCCACGGCCACCGGCCGACCACCGCACGGGCTGCCTCCCTGCCCCGATTCCCCGATTCCGCGATTCCCCGACCGAGCTGACCCCGGCGCGGATGAGCTGCTGGTCACCACCTCCCCGTACGACCGGGCGGCGCTGCCGGCCTCCTGTGCGTGACCGGCACGTATCGCGGGTCTATAAAGTAGGACGAATGCACCAGGCCGCCGATCCCCCCACCCCTCCCCGCCCGCCTCTCGATCCGTTCGTACGGGTGCGGGGCGCCCGGGAGCACAACCTGCGCGGCGTCGACGTCGAGATCCCGCGCGACGCGCTGACCGTGTTCACCGGGGTCTCAGGGTCCGGGAAGAGCTCGCTCGCCTTCGGCACGCTCTACGCCGAGGCCCAGCGCCGGTACTTCGAGTCGGTGGCCCCGTACGCACGCCGTCTGATCCACCAGATCGGCGCCCCGAAGGTGGACTCCGTCACCGGGCTGCCGCCGGCCGTCTCGCTGGAGCAGCGCCGCTCCTCCCCCGGCTCGCGCTCCTCGGTCGGCACGGTGACCCTGCTGTCCAACTCCCTGCGGATGCTGTTCTCCCGGGCCGGGACCTACCCGCCGGGCGCGGAACGGCTCGACTCCGACGCCTTCTCCCCCAACACCGCAGCCGGCGCCTGCCCTTCGTGTCACGGGATCGGCCGGATCCACCACACCAGCGAGGAACTCCTCGTTCCGGACCCGGGCCTGTCGATCCGGCAAGGCGCTGTCGCCGCCTGGCCGGGCGCCTGGCAGGGCAAGAACCTGCGGGACATTTTGGAGACGCTCGGCCACGACGTGGACCGGCCCTGGCGGGAACTGCCCGCGAAGGATCGCGAATGGATCCTGTTCACCGAGGAACAGCCGGTGGTGACCGTGCACCCGGTGCGGGACGCCGAACGGATCCAGCGGCCGTACCAGGGCACGTACATGAGCGCCCACCGCTACGTGATGCGGACCTTCGCCGACAGCAAGAGCGCCACGCTGCGGGCCCGCGCCGAGAAGTTCCTCGCCGATGCTCCGTGTCCGGCGTGCGAGGGACGGAGGCTGCGACCGGACGCGCTGGCCGTCACCTTCGCCGGTCACGGGATCGCGGCGATGGCGGCGATGGCGCTGACCGACCTGGACCGCGTACTGGCCGCAGCGCCTCCGGCCGGCGAGGCCGCGCGGGTGCTCACCGAGGACCTGCGCTCGCGGATCGGTCCCGTCACGGAGCTGGGGCTGGGCTATCTGAGCCTGGACCGCACCGCGCCGACCCTGTCCGCGGGCGAGCTGCAGCGGCTGCGGCTGGCGACGCAGCTGCGGTCGGGGCTGTTCGGCGTGGTGTACGTGCTGGACGAACCCTCGGCGGGGCTGCACCCCGCCGACACCGAGGCGCTGCTCGGGGTACTGGACCGGCTGAAGGAGGCCGGGAACACGGTGTTCGTCGTGGAACACCAGCTGGACGTGGTGCGGCACGCGGACTGGCTGGTGGACGTGGGGCCGCTGGCCGGGGAACACGGCGGGCAGGTGCTCCACAGCGGGCCGCCGGAGGCCCTGGCCGGTGTGGAGCAGTCGGCGACGGCCCGGTACCTGTTCGCGGGGCGGGAGCAGGGCGTGGCTCCCCGGCCGGTGCGCGAGGCGACCGGGGAGGTGCGCCTGAGCGGCGTGGACCTGCACAATCTGCGGGATCTGGACGCGCGGTTCCCGCTCGGGGTGTTCACGGCCGTGACCGGGGTGTCGGGGTCGGGGAAGTCCACGCTGGTGGGTCAGGCGCTGGCCCGGGAGGTCGGCGGCCGGCTGACGGATCCGGACTTCCCCGTACGGCGGCTCGTCGAGGTGGACCAGAAGCCGATCGGCCGGACCCCGCGGTCCAACCTGGCCACGTACACCGGGCTGTTCGACGTGGTGCGCCGGCTCTTCACCGCGACCCAGGAGGCGCGGGCCCGCGGCTGGAAGGCGGGCCGGTTCTCCTTCAACGTGGCGGGCGGCCGGTGCGAGACCTGCCAGGGCGAAGGCTTCGTCTCGGTGGAGCTGCTGTTCCTGCCGAGTACGTACGCCCCGTGCCCCGACTGCGGCGGCGCGCGGTACAACGCCGAGACCCTGCAGGTCCGGTACGCGGGCCTTGACATCGCGGAGGTGCTCGCGCTGACGGTGGAGTCCGCGGCGGGCTTCTTCGCGCAGGTGCCGGCGGCGGCGCGCAGCCTGCGCGCGCTGGAGGACATCGGGCTGGGGTACCTGCGGCTGGGGCAGCCGGCCACCGAGCTGTCGGGCGGCGAGGCACAGCGGATCAAGCTGGCCACGGAGCTGCAGCGGCTGCGCCGGGACCACACGCTGTACCTGCTGGACGAACCGACGACGGGATTGCATCCGGCCGATGTGCGAGTGCTGCTGCGGCAGTTGCACGGCCTGGTGGACACCGGACACTCGGTGGTGGTCGTGGAGCACGACATGGACGTGGTGGCGGGCGCGGACTGGGTTATCGACCTGGGCCCGGGCGGCGGCGCGGCGGGCGGCCGCATCGTGGTGGCGGGCACCCCGGCGGAGGTGGCGCGTAGCACCGGCAGCCGTACGGCCGGCTATCTCGCGCGCACCCTGGGCTCGGGCGGCCGGGCGGGGGACGGTTAGGGTGCCCGGACGTTCTGGAAACGTCTGGGAGACCTGCCCCGCCGGCGGACAAGAACCTCTTCGCACGGGCGGAAAACACGGAGCAGTCGGTGGGCGGGCAACGGTGGGCGGGCAGTCGGTGAGCGAGCGGCCGGCGGGCAAGCGGGCGGGACCGCGCCGGAGACGATCGACCCGGTGAGGGCCCAATGAGCCGCAGCAGGGTTCCCTGATGGTCAGGCATCACCCGGCAGCAGCTGCTGCGGCAGTTCGCGGAAGCTCCACTGCCCCCGGCGGCGGGTGAACATCCAGACCAGGTCGTAGCGGTCGGGCCAGGTCGCGGGGAGCCCGAGCACCCGGTCGGCGCCGAGTGCGCGGACCAGGCGGGGGACGCCGGTGTGCTCCCAGCAGACGAGCACGGGCATCGGGGCGGCCAGCGCGGCGCGCACGAGGGCCGGTTCGGCGCCGAGGCCGAATTCGGTGCGGACGGGGGTGTGCAGGGCGGTGGCCAGCGCCGTCACGGTCTGTTTGCAGCGGGCGGCGGCGCCCGCCTTGCCGCCGGCCGCGAAGACGGCGGCGGGGCGGGGCAGCGTGGAGCCGCGGGCCGGCGGGAAGAGCTTCGGAAGCTCCTCGGCCCGGCGCCAGCCGCGGCCGGCCAGCGAGCCGGGGTCGTCCTCGCCCTCCTCGTCCCAGCCGGAGTCGCCGGCGTACGGCTTCTCCGCGTGCCGGATCACCATGATCAGGGCGTCCTGGGGACCGGCCTGCGGGCCGGGCGCCGGGGCACGGGGCTGCTCCCCGTCCGAGCAGCCGGCCACGGCCAGCGGGGCGAGGGCGGCGGCCAGTACGGCTCGGCGGCGCGGGCCGGACCCGGCGGGGGCTTCTGGCATGGCGCCCACTGTCGCCCATGCGCGGCGCCCCGCAGGGAAGGGCGCGGCGTACGGCTCCGACGAGCGCCCGGTCAGCGGAACGGGTCAGCCGAACGGGTCAGCCGATCAGCCCAGGCAGGGACGACGGGCCGGCCGGCGGAGCCGGTGCGGGGACCCGGCTCGGCCGGCGGAGCCGGTGCGGGGACCCGGCTCGGCCGGCGGAGCCGGTGCGGGGACCCGGCTCGGCCGGCGGAGCCGGTGCGGGGGCCCGGCATCCGGGACGGGCCCCCGAGCAGGGCGCCGGAACGATGTCGGACGGAGTCCGGCGCAGCGCCCCGGAGACCCGGGAGCGCGGCCCCCCAAGGCTGAGCGGGGCGGGAGGCGCTGCGGGAGACGAGTCAGCGGGGACCCTTGCGCACCGCCCGCAGCCATTCCTTGTTCATCGCGGCGATCGACGGCAGCGGGATGCCCTTCGGGCAGGCCGTCGCGCACTCCCCGGTGAGGGTGCAGCCGCCGAAGCCCTCCTCGTCCATCCGGGCCACCATGTCCAGCACCCGGGTCTCCCGCTCGGGGGAGCCCTGTGGCAGCACGTTCAGGTGGTTGACCTTGGCGGAGGTGAAGAGCATCGCGGAGCCGTTGGGGCAGGCCGCCACGCAGGCCCCGCAGCCGATGCACTCGGCGTGCTCGAAGGCGAAGTCGGCGTCGGCCTTGGGCACGGCGGTGGCGTGCGCCTCTGGGGCGGCCCCGGTGGGGGCCGTGATGTAGCCGCCCGCCTGGATGATCCGGTCGAAGGCGCCCCGGTCGACGACGAGGTCCTTGACCACCGGGAAGGCGGCGGCCCGCCAGGGCTCGACGTCGATGGTGTCGCCGTCCGTGAAGGACCGCATGTGGAGCTGGCAGGTGGTGGTGCGCTCCGGGCCGTGGGCGTCGCCGTTGATGACGAGGCTGCAGGCGCCGCAGATGCCCTCGCGGCAGTCGTGGTCGAAGGCGACCGGGTCCTCGCCGCGCAGGATGAGGTCCTCGTTGAGGGTGTCGAGCATCTCCAGGAAGGACATGTCCTCGGAGATCCCGTCGACCTCGTACGAGGCCATGTGGCCGGGGGCGTCGGCGCCGCGCTGGCGCCAGACGCGCAGGGTGAGCTTCATGCGTAGCTCCGCTGGGTGGGGTGGACGTACTCGAAGACGAGGTCTTCCTTGTGCAGGACGGGGGCGGCGCCCGTACCGGTGAACTCCCAGGCCGCGGCGTAGGAGAAGGCGTCGTCCTGACGGGCCGCCTCGCCGTCGGGGGTCTGGGACTCCTCACGGAAATGGCCGCCGCAGGATTCGGCACGGTGGAGCGCGTCGAGGCACATCAGCTCGGCGAGTTCGAGGTAGTCGACGATACGGTTGGCCTTCTCCAGCGACTGGTTGAACTCCTCGCCCCGACCGGGGACCTTGATGCGGCGCCAGAACTCCTCGCGGATCTCCGGCAGGCGGTCGAGGGCCTTGCGCAGTCCCTGCTCGCTACGGGCCATACCGCAGTACTCCCACATGAGTTCGCCGATTTCGCGGTGGAAGGAGTCGGGGGTGCGGTCGCCGTCGACGGCGAGCAGCTTCGCGAGCCGCCCGCGGGTCTCGTGTACGGCGGCCGCCGCCTCGGGGTGGGTGTCGTCCACGGTGTCCCGGTGCGGGTGGCGCGCCAGGTAGTCGTTGATCGTGGACGGCAGGACGAAGTAGCCGTCGGCAAGGCCCTGCATCAGCGCGGAGGCGCCGAGGCGGTTGGCGCCGTGGTCGGAGAAGTTGGCCTCTCCGACGGCGAAGAGGCCGGGGACGGTGGTCTGCAGGTCGTAGTCGACCCAGAGGCCGCCCATCGTGTAGTGCACGGCGGGGTAGATCCGCATGGGGACCTCGTACGGGTTCTCCGCGGTGATCCGCTCGTACATCTCGAAGAGGTTGCCGTACTTCTCGGCGACCTGGTCCCGGCCCATGCGGCGGATGGCGTCGGCGAAGTCGAGGTAGACGCCCTGGCCGCCGGGGCCGACGCCGCGGCCCTCGTCGCAGACGTTCTTGGCGGCGCGGGAGGCGATGTCGCGGGGCACGAGGTTGCCGAAGGAGGGATAGATCCGCTCCAGGTAGTAGTCGCGCTCCGCCTCCGGGATCTCGGCGGCGGGGCGGGTGTCGCCCTTGGCCTTGGGGACCCAGATGCGGCCGTCGTTGCGCAGGGACTCGCTCATCAGCGTGAGCTTGGACTGGTGGTCGCCGGTGCGCGGGATGCAGGTGGGGTGGATCTGGGTGAAGCAGGGGTTGGCGAAGTACGCGCCGCGCCGGTGCGCCCGCCAGACGGCGGTCGCGTTGGAGTTCATGGCGTTGGTGGAGAGGTAGAAGACGTTGCCGTAGCCGCCGCTCGCCAGCACCACCGCGTCCGCGTAGTACGTGGAGATCCCGCCGGTGATCAGGTCGCGGGCCACGATGCCGCGGGCCACGCCGTCGACCACGATCAGGTCGAGCATCTCGGTGCGGGCGTGCATCTCGACGTTGCCCGCGGCTATCTGCCGGGAAAGTGCCTGGTAGGCGCCGAGGAGGAGCTGCTGACCGGTCTGGCCGCGGGCGTAGAAGGTGCGGGAGACCTGCACACCGCCGAAGGAGCGGGTGTCGAGGAGGCCACCGTACTCGCGGGCGAAGGGGACGCCCTGGGCCACGCACTGGTCGATGATCTCGACGGAGATCTGGGCGAGACGGTGCACGTTGGACTCGCGGGCGCGGAAGTCGCCGCCCTTGACGGTGTCGTAGAAGAGGCGGTGCACGGAGTCGCCGTCGTTGCGGTAGTTCTTGGCGGCGTTGATGCCACCCTGGGCGGCGATGGAGTGGGCCCGGCGCGGGGAGTCGGAGAAGCAGAACTGGACGACGTGGTAGCCCTGTTCGGCGAGGGTCGCGCCTGCGGCTCCGCCCGCGAGGCCGGTTCCGACGACGATGACGGTGTGCTTGCGGCGGTTGGCCGGGTTGACCAGCCGGGCCTCGAAGCGGCGGCGGTCCCAGCGGTCCGCGATCGGTCCTTCGGGGGCCTTGGTGTCGGCAAGGGGCGCGCCGGTGGTGTAGCGACTGTAGTCGGCGTGCTGCTGGTGTGCGCTCATGGTCAGTTCACCACTCCGGTCATGACGGCTACGGGGACGGACACGAAGCCGGCGAAGAGGACGAGGGCCAGCCCGTTGGCGAGGAACTTCAGCGTCCGGTCGCGTCGGGCGTTGCCCGCGCCGAGGGTCTGCGCCGCGCTCCAGAAGCCGTGCCGGACGTGCAGGCCGACGGCGGCCATCGCCACGATGTAGATCGTGTTCCCGTACCAGGTGGAGAAGGTGGCGAGGACGTTCTCGTAGGGGTGGCCGGCCCAGGCGCGCTCGTTGACCGTGAGCGTGGTGAGGTCGAGCAGGTGCCAGACGATGAACAGGCCGAGGATGATGCCGCCCCAGCGCATGGTGCGGGTGGCGTAGCTCGCGCGGCGGCGCCTGTGGGCGTACTTCACCGGGCGGGCCTTGATGTCGCGGCGGCTGAGCTGGTACGCGGACACGGCGTGGGCGACGACCGCGGCGAGCAGCAGCACGCGGACGATCCACAGGGCCCACTCGTGGTGGAGGAAGGGCGAGCCGAGGGTGCGCAGCCAGTGGGCGTAGCCGTTGAACTCGTCCGCCCCGAAAAAGATCTTGAGGTTGCCGAGCATGTGCACGACGAGGTAGCCGAGCATGATCAGGCCGGAGACCGCCATGACGGTCTTCTTGCCGATGGTGGAGTCCCAGACGGCCGATGCGGCGGAGCCGCCTGCCCGAGTACGCGTTGCCAAAGCCATGGAACCGACGGTAGGGACGAAGGACCCGAAAGGTCCAAGACATGATGCCGGTCATCTTGATAGACACCTCCTATGCAGTTTCAGCAGCTCCAGTACTTCGTGGCCGTCGCCGAGACCCGGCACTTCACCCGGGCAGCGGAACGGGTGCACGTGGCCCAGCCCTCGCTCTCTCAGCAGATCAAGGCGCTGGAACGGGAGTTGGGGGCCGAGCTCTTCAGTCGGGCGCGCGGGAACATCACGCTCACCGACGCGGGTGAGACCCTGCTGCCGCTGGCCCGGCGGATCCTGGCGGACGCGGACACCGCACGGCTCGAGGTGCAGGAACTGGCGCAGCTGCGCCGGGGGCGGGTCCGGCTGGGGGCCACGCCCAGCGTGTGCACGGGTTTTCTGCCGGACGTATTGCGGACCTACCACGCCGCGCACCCGGGGATCGAGCTGATGATCGAGGAGAGCGGTTCCCTCGACCTCGTACGGGAGCTCGCGCGCGGGGCCCTGGACCTCGCCCTGATCGCACTGCCGCTGCCGCCGTCGGCCCCGGCCCTGACCACGGTGGAGCTGCTGACGGAGGACCTTGTGGTGGTCTCCTCGACGGAGCGCCCGCCGCCTGGCGGGGGCGGTGAGCTGACCATCCCGGGGCTGCGCGACGAGCCGATGGTGATGTTCCGGCACGGCTACGACCTGCGGGAGCTGACCGTGACGGCCTGCCGCGCGGAGGGCTTCGAGCCGGTCTTCACGGTGGAGGGCGGCGAGATGGACGCGGTCCTCGGCTTCGTCAGGGCCGGGCTCGGCATCGCGGTGGTCCCGGCGATGGTGGTGGACCGGGCCGGCCCCGGCCTGCGGGCGACCTCGCTGGCCGGCTCCCCGCTGCGCCGCACGATCGCCCTGGCCCACCGCACCGACGTGGCTCCCCCGCGCGCGGCCCGCGAGCTGAAGCGCATGCTGGTGGGCTGAGACTCCGCCCGGCCGGGCGCGGGCCGGCCGGTCCTGCGCCGGCGCGGCGCCGTCATGCGCGGGATATGGGCAACTCCCGGTCGAGGCCGCCCGTGAGCATCCCGAAGGCAAGGTCGGCGTCGGCCACGGCGTCCGGATACACCTCGTCCGCGCTCCGGCCGACGTCGATCCGGCGCCAGTTCTCCCGACCCAGTTCCCGGCGCACCGTGACCAGGTGCAGGGCCGCCAGCCGCGCCGGGAGGGACGGTACGGACTCCGCCTCGAACACCGCGGCCAGCAGTTCCACTTCGCGTGCCGTGTAGTGGGTGAGCCGGGACTCCAGGCTCGCGGTGGAGTAGAGGAGTCGCTGGAACGCCAGGACGTTCGGGTGGTCGCAGAGGCCGGTGATGGGGTCGCGCTCGGCGAGGGCCGCCAGGAAGTGCGCATGCACCGCGTGCACGGGGCTCCGCCCGGCAGGCCGGTCGCGCACGATGCGGGCCGCTTCGTCCTGGTGGTCGGCGAAGCGGTCCAGCACGAGGTCCTCCTTGCTCGGGAAGTACCGGAACAGGGTGGGTTTGGAAACCTCCGCCGCGGCGGCGACGTCGGCCACCGACACGGCGTCGAAGCCTCGTTCCAGGAAGAGTTCCAGCGCCGTGGCCGCCAGATGGCGACGCGTACGGAGCTTCTTGTTCTCGCGCAGGTTCGTCGTGTTCTCCATGCACACAGCGTAGCACGAATAATTGACCGAGTTAATTTTTTAACCGGGTTGCTTTTTCGTGAGGAAGCCGCTTCTCTTGAAACAACGACGACGAGAGGACCTCCGATGACCGGCCGACCGACCGACGTACTGATCGCGGGCTCCGGCCCCACCGGCCTCACCCTGGCCTGCGACCTCGCCCATCGTGGCCTCGCGGTGCGCATCATCGACCAGCGGGCGGAGCCGCACCGCGAATCCCGCGGCAAGGGCCTCACCCCCGAGAGCATCGAGGCCTTTGGGCCGCTGGGGGTCGCGGAGCGCATGACGGACGTCGGCCGGGCGGGGGTGACTCTCCGCAAGTACTTCGACGGCGCACACATCGGCGACACCACCGTCGACGGCGGCCTGGTCGTCGGCCAGTGGCAGGTCGAGCAGGTGCTGCGCGAGCGGCTGTCGGAGCTCGGCGTGCACGTCGAGTACGGGGCCCGCCTGGCCGGGATCGTCCAGGACGCGGCGGGAGTGAGCGCGCAGCTCGCGGACGGCAGGTCCGTGCGCAGCCGCTATCTCGCCGGGTGCGACGGCGGCCGCAGCACGGTCCGTGGTCTCCTCGGGATCCCCTTCGAGGGGAGCACGGCGCAAGAGGAGGTCATGGTGCTGGGGGACGTGACGGCGCCGGGGCTGAGCCGGGAGTTCTGGCACCAGTGGTTCACTTCGGACGGCGGTGGCGTGCTGCTGTGCCCGATACCGGGGACGGACGGCTTCCAGCTGCAGGCCTCGCGGGAGCTGGACGAGCGGGGCGAGCCGCTGCCGCCCTCGCTGGAAAGCTTCCAGAGGCTGTTCGACCGGCACGCCAGGATGCCCGGGATCCGGCTGGCGCAGGCCACGTGGCTGTCGTCTTGGCGGGTCAACGTCCGCATGGCCACCCGGCTGCGGGAGGGCCGGGCGTTCCTCGCCGGGGACGCAGCGCACGTCCACCCGATAGCCGGCGGGCTCGGCATGAACACCGGGATCCAGGACGCGGTCGCCCTCGGCCGCACCCTGGCCGCAGCGCTCGCCGGGCCGGCCGATGAGCACATACTCGTTGCCTACGAGGCGGAGCGCCTGCCGGTGGCGGCGGAGCTGCTGGCGGACACCTCGCGGCGGATGGAGCAGGTGCTGGCTGCGGTCCGTGAGCCTGGCGTCGGGACGGAGGCGGGCCTGGGCTGACCGACCCCGCGGCCCCCCCCGCCGCCGCCCCGGAGGACCCCGGTCATGCCTTCGCGGACGGGCCGGGGGGCGGCGGCGGAGCCGGGTCAGGACGCGGTGGGCACCGCGTCCGAGAGGGACAGGGTGTGGATGCGGTCGGGGGCACCTGGCCGGGCATAGTACCAGCCCTGGGCGGTGTCGCAGCCGAGGGCGCGCAGCTGGGCGGCCTGGACCCCGGTCTCCACGCCTTCGACGGTGACGGCGAGTTCGAGGCTGTGGGCCAGGGCGACGATTCCCTCCACGATCTTGACGTCGACCGGGTTGGCCGGCTGCTGCTGCATCCCCTGGGTGAAGGAGCGGTCGAGCTTCAGGACGCTGACCGGCAGGCGCCGCAGGTTGGCCAGGTTCGAGTAGCCGGTGCCGAAGTCGTCCAGGGCGATGTCCACGCCGAGGGCGGCCAGCCGGCGCAGCGGCTCCAGGAGTTCGTCGTCTGCGCCTATCAGGGCCGACTCGGTGACCTCCAGGCAGAGCGCGCCCGGTGCGAGGCCGGACTTCTCCAGCACCGCCACGGTGTCGGCCACCAGGCCGGGGTGGTGCAGCTGGGTCGGCGAGAGGTTGACGTTGATCCGCAGGGCCGCGCCCCCGTGCTGGCGCTGCCAGATGCGGGCCTGGCGGACGGCCTCCTCCAGGACCCAGCGGCCGAGCGGCACGATCAGCCCGGTCCGCTCGGCGAGCGGGATGAAGCGGTCCGGGCCGAGCACCCCGTACTGCGGGTGCGACCAGCGCACGAGTGCCTCGGCCCCGTGCACGCTGCCGTCGCGCATGTGGACCAGCGGCTGGTACTCGATGAAGAACTCGCCGCGTTCCAGCGCCGCCGGCAGGGCGTTGGTCAGGCCGTGGCGGGTGATCGCGCGGGCGTCGGCCTCGGCGTCGGCGAATTCGAAGCGGTTGCCGCCGGCCGCCTTGGCCCGGTACATCGTGATGTCGGCGCTGCGCAGCACCTCCGCCGGGGTGCGTTCCTTGGCCCGGCCCTCGACGATGCCGATGCTCCCCCGGACCGTCAGTTCCCGGCCCTCCAGCCGGATGGGCGTGGAGAGGGCGGTCAGGATGCGCACCGCGAGGTCGGTCACCTTCTCCTCGGTGTCGGAGCCGGTGGTCAGGGCGACGAACTCGTCGCCGCCGAGCCGGGCGACCACCTCGCCGGGGCCGGTGGCGCAGCTCTGCAGCCGGTCGGCCACCTCCACCAGCAGCCGGTCCCCCGCCGAGTGCCCGAGGCTGTCGTTGACCGTCTTGAAGCCGTCGAGGTCCAGGTAGCACAGGCCGTAGCGGCTGCCGCCGGCCCCGCTGAGGGCCTTCTCCAGCCGTTCGAAGAACAGCGTCCGGTTGGGCAGCCCGGTGAGGGCGTCGTGGGTGGCCTCGTAGCGCAGGCGCAGGTTCAGCAGACGGCGTTCGGTGGTGTCCTCCATGAGCGCCAGCTGGTACTGCGGCTTCCCCTCGGCGTCGCGCAGCAGCGACACCGTCAGGTTGGTCCACAGCACGGTCCCGTCGTGCCGGTAGTACGGCTTCTCCACCCGGTAGCTCTCGCGCTCGCCCCGCACCAGCTCGCCGTACATCCGCCAGACGTGCGGCGTGTCGTCGGGGTGGCCCCACTCGCTGACGTTGCGGCTGCGGACGTGTCCCTCCAGGCCGCCGAACATCTGCAGGAGCGTGTCGTTGACCTCCAGGACGTTCCCGTCGAGGTCGGCGATGCCGATGCCGACGGCCGCGCCCTCGAAGACCGCGCGGAAGCGCTCCTCGCTCGCGTGCAGGGCCTGCTGGGCATCGGTGCGGGCGGTCAGCGCGGAGCGGGCGATGGCCTCCTGCTCGCCGAGGGTGCGCTCGCGCAGGGCCCGGGCGTATCCCGCCGCGATGCCGTGCTGGAGCCGGGCGCAGCGGGAGCGGTACTCCTCGGTGCCCTCCACCCCGGAGCCCTCGGGTCCGTCCGGGCCGCAGTAGAGCACCAGGTACGACTCGACCACGCCGAGGGTGCCCGCCAGGGCCTCGGGGTCGGTGCAGTGCACGGCGACGAGGTCCGCCCCCACCCGCTGGGCGACGGTCGCGTCGAACGGCCGGGCGCGCAGGGCCTCGGTGAGCGTCCGGGTGAGCGGCACGAGGTGGCGTTCGAACTCGGTCCGGGTCAGCGAGGTGGCCGTGACCGGGAAGATGGCCCGGCCCCAGATCGTCGCGAAGCGGGCGATCCGGTCCTCGATGCCGCCGTTCAGAGCCGCCTCGGAGCCGGCGGCCGGTGCGGCGGCGGGCGCCGCGGCGGTGTGCGGCGCGCCCGCCGTCTGTGCCGGAAGTCTCACGCCTTGCGTCCCACGCCGCCGTAGCCCGAGAAGGCGTAGGGGTTCTCAGGTGCCTCGCCGTCCTCCGGGTCCTCGGACCGGTCGGGCCGCCAGTCGGGCATGGAGACCAGGCCGGGCTCCAGCAGATCGAACCCGTCGAAGAAGCCGCGGATCTGCTCGTTGGTGCGCATGACGAGGGGGTTGCGGATGTCCCGGTAGACGCCGACGACTTCGCCCGCGACCTCCTGCGTCAGCGGGATCCCCTCGAACGAGGCGTGCGTGAGGATCAGCAGGCTGCCGGGGGCCAGCGCGTCGCGCAGCTCGGCGACGGCGGCGTACGGGTCGTCCGCGTCCTCCAGGAAGTGCAGGACCGCGACGAGCAACAGAGCGACCGGGCGGTCGAAGTCGATCAGCCGGCCGACCTCGGGGGCGGCCAGGATCTCCTTCGGCCGGCGCAGGTCGGCGGCGACGATGTCGGTGCGCTCGTCGCCGACGAGGACGGCGTGGCTGTGCGCGACGGCCACCGGGTCGTGGTCGACGTAGACCACGTGCGCCTCCGGGCTGGCGGCCCGGGCGATCTCGTGGACATTGCCGAAGGTGGGGATGCCGGAGCCGATGTCGAGGAACTGCGTGACGCCCTCGGCGACGGCGTGCCGGACGGCGCGGCGCATGAATGCCCGGTTGGCCTGCATGATCTTGGGCAGTCCCGGCATGAATTCCATGGCGCGGCGGGCCGCCTGGCGGTCGACCTCGAAATTGTGGGACCCGCCCAGGTAGTAATCGTAGATGCGGGACACGCTCGGCACCGATATGTCGATGCCTGGCGGGGCCCAGGCGGGGCGCTCCATCGGGGTCTCCAAGCGTTGTTCCTGCGGCGGTCCGTGCGGGGGCGGACTCCTGTCCGAGCCGAATGTACTGATCATTGCCCAACAGGGCGAGCAAAAGCGGAAATTGGCGATCCGTTCTTCGTCACACACCAAAGGCCCCCGCGGCACCCGGCGGGGCGATTGACCGTTACCGACACATCCCTTTTGAGAATTGACCGGTGGATGATCATACCGGGTACAGGCTCTCATCGAAGGTGGCTCAAACCTCTCTGGTCTCCGCTCCACCCGTTCAGGCGAACCGGGGCCGAGGCCCGCGTGCGCGGGCGGCCGCGGGCCCATGCTCCCCGGGTGAACAGAGCCTGTACCAGGCGCCTGCTGGCGGTCCCGGTCCTGTTGTGGGCGGCCTTGTCCGTCACGCCGGCCGTGGCTGATAGCCGCGCCTACGCGACGACCGGATCCGGCGACGGCACGACCGCCACCGCCGTGGTCGCGGGGGCCGCCGCCGGCGGCCGCGGAGGCGGCCCGGGTGGCGGACATCACGGTGGTGACCGCGGGTCCGAACGCGGCTCCGACCACAGCTCCGACCACGGGAAAGGCCGTGGCGGGAGCCATGGCGGAGGCCGTCACGGCCGCCCGCACTGCCCACCGCCCCCGCCTCCGCCGCCGTGCCCGCCCGAACCGACACCGAAACCCACGCCGCCGCCACCGCCGCCCCCCACGCCCCCACCGCCCAAGCCCACGCCTCCCCCGGAGCCGACACCGACACCGCCACCGCCACCGCCACCGCCGGCGGCCAAACCGGCACCCAAACCCGTACCGAAGCCCGTCCGGCCCGAACCGGCCCCACCGAAGCCGGCGCCGGCACCGCCGCGCGCGGTCAAGGCGCCCCCACCGCCACCGCCCGCCCCGCCGCCGCCGGCGGCAGCCCCCGTGGTGACCCCGCCGCCGCCGAAACCGGTGGCCCGCCCGGCATACCGAGCAGCCGCCCGCAAACCGGCCGAGCACCACATCTCGCCGGTCACCTTCACCCTGCTGACCGCGGCTCCCGCAGTGCTCGCGATCGTCGCCCTGCGCCCTCGTTAGTTCCCCACCTGTTATCGATCGGGAGTCATCTTGTCGGAATGGCTCGTCCTGTCCATCGCGATGGCCGCGGCCTGTGCCGTGGTGCTGTCCATCGCCTTCTTCAATCACCGCAGGATCGGCGAGGACGACGATCCGAGTGAAACCCCGGACGTCATCGAGTACATGACGATGATGATCGGAGTGATCTACGCGATCGTGCTGGGCCTGGCGATCGCCGGCGTCTGGGAGGGCCGCGGCGCCGCCCAGGAATACGTGCGCCAGGAGGCGCAGGCCCTGCACGAGATCAGCGTCCGTTCCCAGGTCTACCCGGCCGAGGTGCGCGAAAGGATCCGGTCCGACGTCGACGCGTACGTGACGTACGTGGTGGACACGGAATGGAGGGTGATGGCCGACCGCGGCGAGCTCACGGACCGCGGCGGGGAGCTGCTGGAACGTATCCGCCGGGACGTCACGGACTACGAACCGCAGACCGACCACGAGGGACAGGCGTACCAGCCGCTGGTCGACCAGGTCGCCGTGGCCGACGACGCCCGCAGTGCGCGCGGCCAGAGCGCTGGGGCCACCATGCCGGGCGTGGTGTGGTTCGGGCTGATCGCCGGAGCCCTGGTGACGGTGGGCCTGATCTTCACCCTGCAGATCAGGCGGTCGTTCCGGGAGTTGCTGCTGGCCGGGCTGTTCAGCGCGCTCATCGCATTCCTGCTGTTCCTGATCTGGGACTTCGACGCGCCGTTCGGGCGGGGCATCGCAGCCACCGCCGAACCCTTCCTCGCGCAGTTCTCCCACCTGGACCTCGGTGGCTGACAGCCGCCCGGTAAACCGGGGACGGGCCTCCTGTCCCCGGTTCGGCCCAACGTCATGCCCCATTCGCCCGTTCCTGATCGCGGGTCACCGTGCCCGCGCCTAGCGTGGCGGACATCGAGGCGCACGACCCCCCACGTGCGGAAACCGTTCCGCGGCTGCTCCTCGGGGATCCGGAGAATCAACCATGGGTGCGATACGTACCTCCGCCACCGCCCTGCTGAGCGCCGGCGCCACGGGCGCCGTACTCGCGCTCGGCGCCCTCGGCGCGCCCGCCGCGACCGCGGCCGATGCCCAGGTCACCTCGTTCGGCTTCACCCTCACCCCCTCGACCGTCGCCCCCGGCGGCCAGGTGGTGCTCGCGGTCAGCGGCTGCAACGCCGCCTACGTCACCGCCTCCTCAGGGGTCTTCGACACCGTGAGCATCGCGCGCGGCCAGACCGTACGGGTCACGGTGGACCGGGACGCCCGGCGCGGGGCCCTCTACTCGGTCTCGTTCACCTGCAACGGGGAGACGGGCTCCGCCGACCTCACGATCGCCGGCGGCACGACCACACCGACCACGAGCTCCACGACGACGGCCACCGCCCCAGCCGTCGCCAGCCCTGTCGCCAGCCCCGTCGCCACCGCCCCCGCCAGCCCCGTCCGCACCGCCCCGCTCACGACCCCGACCTCCGCCCGCGGTGTCCGCGGCGGTCTGGGCGGCAGCGTGGCCGGCATGGACCCGCTGGAACTCGGCGCGGGCGTCGGCCTCTTCCTGGCCGCCGCGGCCGGTACCGCGTACGCGCTGCGCCGCCGTGGTTCCGCCCGCGGTCACTGACTCGACTCCCGGACGCCACCGCCCGTCACCGCCCGCTACCGCCGGTCGCCCCGAGCCCTGGCCTGGGGACTCGGGGCGACCGTCGGTGGCGGGGTTGCCTGACCGGGGAGGTCGGCCGGTCAGGTCCGGCCGCGGAGCGGGCGGCGACGGCGCATCACGTGTGCACCCGCGCCGAGCGCCGCCGCGCCGACGAGGCCCGCGCCGATGGCGGTCTCGGCGGCGGACGGGCCGAAGGATCCGCCGATGCCGCCCTGCGCGGGGTTGCCCTCGAGGATCCTGAAGCGGGCCGTGGCGACCAGGTTGCTGTCGTTGCACTTGACCGACAGCGTGTGGGTGCCCGGCGAGGCGTGGTTGAAGATGCGGACGGTGGCGAAGCCGATCGACCCGGCGGACAGGTTGGCCGGCGGAAAGTTACCGTGCGAGGTGACGGTACCGCCGTGTCCGCAGCCCGACGCGCTCACCTGCATCGTTGATCCCTGGTGCACGGCGTACGGGTTGACCGAGATGTTGCTGGGCCCGCCGTTCCCACCCTGCGGGGGGTTCGCAGAGGCGAACGGGGCACTGAGGCCGATCGCGGCGCAGGCTGCCGCCGTCACGGTAAGAGCGCGCAAGACACGCATGGTGGAACCTCCAGCGGGAAGCGCCCCGGAGCGTCGGCCCCGGATGATCGACGAGAACGCCTCCCACATCGAACCCTCGGGTCGTCGCGCAAGCTCCGCATTTCCGGCTTTGGGCCGCCCGGTTGAGCGACACGCCGAAGCACGGACGGCGAGGCTGACGGATCCGCAGGTCACGACCCGTCAGGCATTTATGTGACGATTACCTAAATGGGCGCATCCCTTCCGGCCCCCTCGGGCTCCTTCCGGGGCCGCGGCCACCCGTTCGCCCTCCCCCTCTCGCCGTCCTGCCCACTCGGCCTTAGCGTGCGTGAAGTAGGGCGTACGGGGGCGGGACGGGAACGCGGGTCGGGACCCCCGCGTCGGGAAGGGAGAACGATGGGCGAGGACGAGACCGGGCAGTCACGCAAACGCTCACCGTGGGGCGTGCTCGCCCTGGTCATGCTCACCGGCCTCGCCATGGTGCGCAACGGTGTGGAAGTCGAAGACGGACCGCCCCAGCCCACCGCTGCCTCGGCCGTGGCGGTGACGGCGGATCAGCTGCCGGCGAATCCGCCGACGGCGCCGGCCGGCATGGCGGTGCTGGAGCACTCGTCGGTGCAGCGCATCCGGATTCCCACGATCGGCGTGGACGCACCGGTGATGACGGTCGGCCTGGACGAGGAGGGCTGGATCGAGGCCCCGCCTCCGCAGGACCGCAATCTGGCCGGCTGGTACCTCAACGGCATCTCCCCCGGCCAGCAGGGGTCGGCGGTGATCGTGGGTCACGTGGACAACGCGCAGGGCCCGACGGTCTTCTACGGCCTGGGCTCGGTCAAGCCGGGCAGCCAGGTCGAGGTCGAGCGGTACGACGGGCGCACGGCGGTGTTCGAGGTGTACGGCGTGGAGGTGTTCTCCAAGGAGGCGTTCCCCGGGGCCCGGGTGTACGGGGACACCGGGCACGCGGAACTCCGGGTGATCACCTGCGGAGGCGGGTATTCCAAGGGCCGCGGCTACGACGGGAACGTGGTCGTCTTCGCCCGCATGGTGGCGACCCGCTGACGGCGAGGCCGAGATCGAGGCCGAGATCGAGGGCTGGGCCGGGGCCGGGGCCGGGATCCCGGCTCCGGTCCGGTGCACGTCATGGCCGGGGGATACGGCATGTCCACGTGGCCGGCGGCGGAGCAGATCCACGGGGTGATGTCCGTGCCGTCGAGGGTCGGCCATCCGATGCGGTCGCGGCCGCCGGGATCGAGGTCAGCGGCGCGGCGTCGTCGGGAAGACGGGCAGGGTCATCCGGTAGCCCCGCGCGAGGAGTTGGGGCAGGTAGGAGGAGACCGCCCGGACACTCTGGGCGCGGTTGCCGCCCGCGTCGTGGTTCAGCACGATCACACCGGGGCCGGCGCCGCCCAGGACCCTGGAGACGATCGTGGCGGTCCCGGGCTCCTTCCAGTCCAGGGTGTCCACGGTCCAGGCGAGCGGCTCCATGCCCAGCTCGGCCCCGATCTCGAAGGCGGCCCGGTTCCACGCACCGTACGGCGCCCTGAACCACAACGGCGCCTCGCCCACCGCCTGTTGTACGACCTCGCTCGTCCGGCCGATCTCGGAGGCCAGGGCCGGACGGCTGAGCTTGGGGATGAGCGGGTGGGTCCAGGTGTGGTTGCCGATGACGTGCCCCTCGGCGGTCATCCGGCGCAGCAGGTCTAGGTTCTCCGCGGCCATCTCCCCGCAGACGAAGAACATCGCGCGTACGTCGTACCGGGCGAGGGTGTCGAGGATGTCCGGTGTGTAGCGGGGGTCGGGCCCGTCGTCGAAGGTGAGCACCATGGCGCTCGCCGAGGACTCGTCGGCCGGGAGCCCCAGAATGGGCCGGGTCCGAACGGCCGGCTTGACGGCGGCCGGCCGGGCGGGGACCTCCGATGTCATGGGGCGCAGCCGGTAGGACTTCTCGGACAGCCTCTGGGCGGACACCCCCGGCGCTCCGGCGGCGGGGTTCGGACCCGGCCCGGCCGCGGGGCCACCCGGCCCCGGCGCGGCGGGCATACCGCCCTCACGGCCCGAGGTGATGAGTCCGGCGGCTGCGACTCCGAGGAGGACGGCGGTCCGCAGGACCGCCCGTCGCCCTACTGTCGGCTCGTCATTTTTCATTATTACTACGTATCAACGACATCGCCGCAGATGTCGAGAGGCGCGGACGCACCCCCTGCCCGTCACCCGCTCGGACCAGCCGTCCGGCCGGTCAGCCGCGCCGTACCAGGGGGAACGGGAGGGTCTCGCGGATCGTCAGGCCCGTGAGGAACATGACGAGGCGGTCCACGCCGATGCCCAGGCCGCCCGTCGGCGGCATCGCGTACTCCAGGGCGTCCAGGAAGTCGTTGTCGAGTTCCATGGCCTCAGGGTCGCCGCCCGCCGCGAGCAGGGACTGGGCGGTGAGCCTGCGCCGCTGCTCGACCGGGTCGGTCAGCTCCGAGTAGGCGGTGCCCAGTTCGGTGCCGAAGGCGACCAGGTCCCAGCGCTCGGCGAGCCTCGGGTCCACGCGGTGCTGGCGGGTGAGCGGGGAGACGTCGGTGGGGAAGTCCTTGTAGAAGGTGGGCAGCTGAGTCCGCTCCTCCACCAGCCGCTCGTACATCTCCAGGACCACGTCGCCGCGGGTGTCCTCGGGGGCGTGCGGGACGCCCGCCCGGTCGCACAGTCGGCGCAGCACGTGCTCCTCGGTGTCGGCGTCGACCTCCTCGCCGAGGGCCTCGCCGATCGCCCCGTACATGGTCTTGACCGGCCAGGGCCCGGAGATGTCGTGGACCACGAGCTTCCCGTCCGGTCCGGCCTTGTGGGCGACGGGCGATCCGAAGGCGGCGGTGGCGGCGCCCTGGATCAGTTCGCGCGTGAGGTCGAGCATCACGTCGTAGTCGGCGAAGGCCTGGTAGGCCTCCAGCATCGTGAACTCGGGGTTGTGCTTGTAGGAGACGCCTTCGTTGCGGAAGGTGCGGCCCATCTCGAAGACCTTCTCCATGCCGCCGACGCAGAGTCGCTTGAGGTACAGCTCGGGTGCGATGCGCAGGTACAGGTCGAGGTCGTAGGCGTTGATGTGGGTGCGGAAGGGCCGGGCGTTGGCGCCGCCGTGGATCTGCTGGAGCATCGGGGTCTCGACCTCCAGGTAGCCCCGGTCGAGCAGTCCCTGGCGCAGGGCCTGGACGGCGCTGGAGCGTGCCCGTACGACGTCGCGTGCGCCGGGGCTCGCGACGAGGTCGAGGTAGCGGCGTCGGACCCTGGCCTCCGGGTCGGCGAGGCCCTTTCGCTTGTCGGGGAGGGGGCGCAGGCACTTGCCGGTGAGCTGCCAGGACCTGACCACGAGGGACGGCTCGCCGGCCCTGCTGGCGCCGGCCTCGCCGGTCACGAGCACGTGGTCGCCGAAGTCGACCTGGGAGGTGAAGGAGTCCAGTACGGCGGCCCCGGCCTCGTCGCGGGTGAGCATCAGCTGTATGTCCCCGGACCAGTCGCGCAGGACGGCGAAGACCACGCCGCCGAGGTCCCGCACGATCATCACCCGTCCGGCGAGGGTGGCATGTTCGCCGGACCGGGCGCCGGGCGGGTGGCCGGGGTGCGCGGCTTTCAGCTGGGCGACCGTGTGGGTGCGCGGGCGGAGTCCCACCGGGTAGGGGTCGGTGCCGGCCGCCCGGATGCGCTCCAGCTTGGCGTGGCGGACGCGGACCTGCTCGGGCAGCCGTTCGGCCGTGGCTCCCGCGCCCTCCCTTTCGACGGCGTCCAGGCCCAGCGCGTCGATGGGGGGCAGCCCCTCGGTGGTGACGGGGGCGGTGAGGCCCTTGGGATGGCCGTTGCCCCACAGGGTGCGCAGGCTGGGTACGGAGACGAAGCCCTCGGCGATGCCGGAGGCGAGACTGACCCGGGCGAGCGAGCCGGCGTCCTGGTAGCAGAGGAATCGCGGATACCACTCGGGGCCGTACTTGACGTTCGAGCGGTACAGCGCCTCCAGCTGCCACCAGCGGGAGAAGAAGAGCAGCAGCTTGCGCCACAGCTTGAGGACGGGTCCGGCGCCGATCCGGCCGCCCTCCTCGAAGGCGGAGCGGAAGACGGCGAAGTTGAGGGAGATCCTGCGCACGCCGAGGCCCGGGGCTGCGGCGCACAGCTCGGCGACCATGAACTCCATGACCCCGTTGGGAGCCGTGCGGTCGCGGCGCATCAGGTCGAGCGAGATGCCGTCCTTGCCCCAGGGGACGAAGGAGAGCAGGGCGATCAGCTCGCCCTTGTCGTCGAAGGCCTCGACCAGCAGGCAGTCCCCGTCGGCGCGGTCGCCGAGCCGGTCCAGGGCCATGGAGAAGCCGCGTTCGGTCTCGGTGTCCCGCCAGCGGTCGGCCCGGTCGACGATGGTCTGCATCTCGTCCTCGGAGAGGGCCGAGTGGCGGCGGATGAGGGTGGTGGCACCGGCCCGCCGGACCCGGTTGACGGCCTGGCGGGTGACGCGCATGTCGCGACCGTCGAGGTCGAAGTGGGCGACGTGCAGGATGGCCTCGTCGCCGAGCTGGAGCGCGCTCAGTCCGGAACGGGCGTAGGCGGTGGCGCCGTCCTCGGAGGCGCCCATGACGGCGGGTGCCCAGCCGTAGCGGCGGGCCACGGCCAGCCAGGCGTCGATGGCGGGGGTCCAGGCGGCGGGGTCGCCCACCGGGTCGCCGCTGGCGAGGCAGACGCCGGCCTCCACGCGGTAGGTGACGGCGCCCCTGCCGTTGGGGGCGAAGACGACGGCCTTGTCGCGGCGGGTGGCGAAGTAGCCGAGGGAGTCGTTGCGCCCGTAGGCCCCGAGGAGGGCACGGATGCGGGGCTCCTCGTCCCCGTGCAGGGCGGCGGTCAGGCGCTGGGAGCGGAAGAGGGTCACGGCGGCGTTCAGCAGGGCGAGGGCGCCGAAGAGGCCGAGCAGGAAGGACAGCGGGCGGGGCGGGCGGCCGTCGAACTGCCGGGCGGAGAAGAGGCCGCCGAAGACCTCCTTGGCCGCCCAGTCCAGCCACTGGCTCCTGGGCAGGGAGCCGGGGAAGAGGGCGACGAGCCCCCAGCCCACCAGGACGGCGGCGAGCAGGCCGAGGCCGAGCACGATCAGGGCGTGCCACAGGGCCCCGGGCCGGGAGTCCGCGTAGAACTCGTCGCGGGCCGCGATCAGCAGGGCCATGGCGGCGACGGCGAGGATCAGGGAGGAGACGCCGATCCAGTAGTCGCCGACGGCGATGTCCAGCACGTCGTCGACGATCAGCAGGGCCAGATAGGTGATGACGATCCACCAGGCGACCTTCTTGCGGGTGCCGAGGGCCGCGGCGAGGAGGAAGAGGAAGACGGCGTAGGCGAGGTTCGCGCTGACCGGGACGACGATCAGGTCGAGGAACCGCACGACGTGCCGCAGGATCCGCCGCAGCGTCGGGGAGAGCGAAAGGAGCGCGCACAGCAGGCCGAGCGTTCCGAAGAACGCGCCGAACCCGTCGGGCACCCGGTTCAGGAAGCGGTTCCGGGTACCGCGCGTCTGCTCCACGGTGGCACTCATGGTTCGCACTGTAGGGAGGGCGGCGCCGGTGCGCGCGCCGAGCCGGACGGGCTACGGCCTACGCGGCGCGGCCGGCCCGTCGGCAGGACGCGCTGCCGGCGCTGGTGTACGTCCAGCCGGTGGTGCCGGCCGGGGCCGCCGTGGGCGGTACCGGGGCTCACCTTCCCCGTCGCCGGGGCGCCTTCCGGGAGACGTGCGGGCGACGGTCCGCTACCGGGCCGTCGTCAGGCCGTCCTTGGCGGCGGTCCGCTACCGGGCCGTCGTCAGGCCGTCCTTGGCGGCGCCGCGGCTGAGGACCGCCTCGCTGATGGCGTCGCGGGCGCTCTCGTAGTCGTCCCGGCCGGGGTCCTTGGCGAGGGCGTCGGGAAGGTGGACGACCCTGCCGATGGACAGGTCCATCATCTGCGGCACGAATTCGGCCTTGGCGACCTGCCAGCGCTGTCCGTCGGCGGCCGGCGGGGCGAAGGTGAAACGGCCGATCGAACCGTAGTTGCCGCGCAGGTCGCGTGCGCCCGTGTAGTTGAACATCTCGCCCGCGACCTGGTCGCCCATGCCGTAGACGATCCAGGTCCCGTTGACCTTCTCGTAGGGCTGCGGGATGTGCGCGTGCGTGCCGAGGATCAGGTCGATGTCGGGCCGGCCGCCGGTCTGCGAGGCGGTCAGCGCCCTGCCCAGCGAGAGCTGGGTCTCGTCCGGCGCGGTCTGCCACTCCGTTCCCCAGTGCACGCTGACCAGCACCACGTCCGCGCCTGCCTTCCGGGCGGCCCGCGCATCAGCGATGATCTTGTCCTGCTTCATCAGGTTGACCGCCCAGGGCTGGCCCTCGGGCAGCGGGTAGCCGTTGGTGTCGTAGGTGTAGGCGAGGTGCGCCACCTTGGCGGAGCCCGCCGTGTACGTGGTCACCGTGGCCGCCTCGGCCGCCGTACGGGCCGAACCGGCGTGCTTGAGCCCGACCTTGTCGAAGCGGTCCAGCGTGCGGCGCAATCCTGCGCGCCCGTCGTCGAGGGTGTGGTTCGAGGCCGTGGAGCAGCCGTCGTACCCGGCGTCCTTCAGCCCGTCGGCGACCTCCGGCGGGGACGTGAAGGCGGGGTAGCCGGAGAACGGCCCGCCCTCCTCCCCGTAGATGGTCTCCATGTGGCAGAGGGCCAGGTCGGCCGCGGAGACCACGGGCTTGACCCCCGAGAACATCGGCCTGAAGTCGTAGCCGTCGCCTTCCGCGTCGTTCGCCGCCCGCTGGATGACGGAGGTGTGCGGCAGTACGTCACCGCTCGCCACCAGGGTGAAACCCCGGGCGGCGGGGGATCCGGCGACACCGGAGGGGGCCGGTCCACCGGAGTCCCCGAGGCGGGCCGGTGCGGAGCCGCCGGCGGCCGAGCATCCGGCGGCGGCGGACACCAGGAGGGCCGACAGGAGGGCGGCCGCCCGCGGCAGGGTTCGCTTGGTCATCTGCCCAGCTCCCTCATTAATGCGATTACCTGATATCCGATCACCTGCCATCCATACATACACCTGGCCGCGGCAAGTCGAGGGTCGGATCCGCCTGCCGGACCCACACCCACCCCAACGGCGGACACGGACCGCTCCCCCGGGCCCGCCCCCGGCCCGCCCCCGGCCCGCCCCCTCCGCCCGTCCCCCGGCCCACCCTCCGGCCGCTCCCCACGACACCCCTGCCGTTCGCCGCGCCGTTCGACCGTTCACCGCCCGGCACGGCCGCCCGGCGGACGGCCCCGGGCGCTTGGGCGCAACAGCGGGGCCGGACGGTTCCCGGGTGGCTCCGCGCAGGTCAGGGTGGACGCGTCGCCTCCCCCACGGCCCCCCACACACCTCGGAAGGAGCCACTCGTGCCGCTCTCCCCCACCCTCCCGCACACGGACCCCGAGGCGCTGGCCGAACTCCAGCGCGACCACGGGCGAGCCCTGTTCGGATTCCTGCTCGGCCTCACGGCCGGGGACGCCCAGCGCGCGGAGGACCTCGTGCAGGAGACCCTCGTACGGGTCTGGCAGCACCCCGAGGCCCTGGAGAGCGGGCACGACTCCATGCGGCCCTGGCTGTTCACGGTGGCCCGGCGGCTCGCGATCGACGCCCGGCGGGCCCGGCTGTCACGGCCCCTGGAGGTGGACCCCGAAGGGCTGGAGCAGGCGCCCGAGCCCGAGGACGCGGTGGACGGCTCGGTCACGGCGATCGACGTCCGGCGGGCTGTGGGGTGCCTGGGCCCGGAGCACCGCGAAGTGCTGATGCAGGTCTATTTCAGGGACCGGTCGGTGGCCGAGGCCGCCGCCGAACTCGGTATCCCGGCCGGAACGGTCAAGTCCCGTACGTACTACGCCCTTCGCGCCCTCAAGAAGGGCCTCCAGGGGTACGGGTACGGCCTCGGCGCCTGAGCCCGCGGCACGGGAGAAGGGTCGGGGAACGCCGTGAACGGATGCGTATCGGACATAAAACGCATCGAATGCGACATCAGACCGTCCAAGTTGAGTAAACATCCCCCGCTCCGTGAGCCGCTCGGTGAAGGCTCGGGGCTGACGACGGGACGCTCGACGCGCGGGAGAAGGTGGAACGGTGCAGCCCGAGGGTATGAACGGCACCAGTGACGGCGGGCTCGCGGTGCCCATGGCTTGGCTCTACGCCGAGTACATCGCAGACGAACTGCTGCGCACCGGCCGGCTGATCCCGGTCAGCACCCTGGAGTTCCGGGCCGGACGGGACACGCTCGCCCTGACGATCTACCTCTCGGACGCCGCCGGCGAGCTCTCCGGGATCCGGGTGGTCTCGCAGCTCGACGAATGGATGTCACTGACGGCCTACGGGCACCCCTGGCGCGACTGGGTGCACACCCGCTTCCTCGCGCTGGGCGAGGAGGCCCGCGAGCGCGGCAGCGGCGAGGAACCCGACCTGGAACTGGCCCGGGCGGCGTGGCGCTGGCTGGACCACACCGAACTGCTCGCCACGAACCTCGACCCCGGACGGCACGGCCACGCCGGCGCCCCGACGGGCCTGGACGAGAACGCGCGGGTGTGGACCCCGGCCTGGCAGCTCGGTCTGCCCCTCGGCCACTTGGCGATGCACCTGTTCTAAGGGGACCGCTCGGCCGGATCCATCACCAGGCCGGTGAAATCGGCCTCGTTTCGCTCCGCCCGGGTGACGTACCACCGGGCGATGAGCCACATCACCGGGTACACCAGGAGGCCGAGCGCCACCCACACCAGCGGCCCCGAAGCGGCACGCGGCAGCGCGAACACCAGCGGCAGCGTCCCGACCAGCAGGACCAGAGCGGCCAGCGCCCCGAGGCCGGCACGCAGCTGGCTGCGCATGAGGGCCCGTACGTAGGTGGCGCCGAGGCTGGTCTGCTCGGAGATCTCCGAGCGGGCGGGGGTGTGCGCGGGCGGCCTCCGGCGGGCGCCCCGGGGCACCCCTGTGACGATCTCGCGCCGGGGCGCCGGCGGCTGCTGCTCCTCGGCCATGGTGCCGGAGTCTACGCAGCGTCCGGCTATTTGAGGAGGCGCGAGAGCCGCCGGTCGGCGAGCGGCTTCCCGCCGGTCTGACAGGTGGGGCAGTATTCGAGCGAGGAGTCGGCGAAGGACACCGAACGAACGGTGTCCCCGCACACCGGGCACGGCTCCCCGGCCCGGCCGTGCACCCGCAGCCCGCTCTTCTTCTCGGCCTTGAGCTGTCCCGCGGCCAAGCCGTGGGCCCGGGCGACAGCCTCGCGCAGGGTGTCCCGAACGGCCTCGTAGAGCCGGGTGAGCTGCTCCTCGTCGAACGACGCGGCGAGTTTGAACGGCGAGACGCGCGCCACGTGCAGGATCTCGTCACTGTAGGCGTTGCCGATGCCCGCAAGGACGCTCTGGTCGCGCAGGACGCCCTTGATCTGGCGCTTCTCCCCCGCGAGCAGCGCGGCGAAGGCGTCCCGGCCGAAGTCCTCGGCGAGCGGATCGGGGCCGAGGCGGGCGATGCCGGGCACCTCCTGCGGGTCGTGCACCACGTACACGGCGAGGCGCTTCTGGGTCCCGGCCTCGGTGAGGTCGAAGCCGCCCCCGCCCTCGAGCACGACGCGCAGCGCGAGCGGACCCCTGCCGGGGCGCGGCGGCTGCGAGGGCAGGGCGTCCTGCCAGCGCAGCCAGCCGGCCCGGGCCAGGTGGGTGACGAGGTGGAGGTCGCCGATCCGCAGGGCCAGGAACTTGCCGTACCGGGCGGTGGGCCCGGCCGGCCGTCCTTCGAGGGCGGTCAGCGGCGGGTCGTACGTCTTGAGCACGCTCACCGCGAGCGGGAGGACGCGCTCGACCACCCGCCCGGTGAGGTGCTCGTCGAGGTATTCACGCAGAGCCTCGACCTCGGGCAGTTCCGGCATGCTCCCAGCCTGCCGCCGCCTCAGGCGAAACGCGAGCTGGGCACGGGGCCGGGCGACGCGACCCGGTCACGCGGGGCCGTGAGCCAGCCGGGTCCGACGCCGGCCGCGAAGGCGCGGAAGGCCTCGTCCGGATCGGGCGGGGTCGCGCCGTCGCCGCCGTCCGGGAGCGAGTCCGCCGCGGCGATGTCCCGGGCGATCTCCTCCTCGGGCCGGTCGTCGTCCTTCCACGGCGGGGAGACGTACTGGCACAGCAGCGCGCTGAAGTCGGCGCTCACGGCAGGCGGATCGGTCCAGCAGGTGGCGTGCTCGGACAGGATCTGGCCCTCGGCGCGCGCGTGCAGCGTGCGGACGAGATCCTGGTCGGCCGCGTTCAGGTCGTAGGAGACGACGAGGGTGTCCGTGCGGGTGGGCTCGTACGGTACGGCGGGCAGCCCCAGCACCCGGGCGGCGGCGAGCCCCAGGATCCGGTCGGACCGGCCGGGCAGCAGGGAGACCGTCGCGGGGCGGCGCCCGGCGGCCTCCAGGGCGAGCGCCAGGCGGGCCAGGCCGTGGCGGCACTGCTCGTGGCTGTCGCCGAGGTAGGCGTACCGGCCGGTCATCCCGGCGTCCCAGCCGTACGGGGAGAGGGTGCCGAGCAGGCCGCCGGTGAGGCCGTAGTGCCAGCCGCGCAGATCGGCGCGGCCGAGCGGATCGAGGTGTCCGGCGGCCTGCTGGGAGCGGCGGGACTGGCCACTGCGCAGGACTTGGCGGGCCTGGCGCGCCTGCGCGTCCGACCACTGCGGGTCCTCGGGGGCCGGGAGGCCGAGCAGCAGCCCCTCGGCGGTGTCCAGGTCCCCGGCGAGCAGGGTGTGGTGACGAGGAGGTACGTCTCGGGCCAGGCGGGCAGCCGGTCTCCCCGGCCGGCGAGCAGGGCGGCGGCCTCGGCGTGCCGGTGCTCGTCCTCCAGCGCGGAGACCAGCTCGGCGAGGAGCGGCCGGGAGTCGGGCAGCAGCCGGAGTGCCTCGCGCAGTGGGGCGACGGCGAGGAAGGCGACGCCGCGCTCGACGCAGGCGTAGCCGAAGTCGTAGAGGGCCTGCGGTTCACCGGACCGCTTGGCGGCGGTCTTCGCTGCGACGGCGAGGTCCTGGAAACCGGCGGTCTCGGCCAAGGCCCGTGTGGCTTGGGCGAGTTCGGCGACGGGGAGGGTCTCCGCACGGGGGCGGAGCGATCGTACGGCTCCGGGCAGATCCCCTGCCTTGAGCAGCCGGCGGACGTCATCAATGGCGATAGTCATCGCCGTTGATCCTCACGGACCGGGCGGCCCCCCGCAACGGACTTTCCCCGCCGGGGCGCGAGTCGACGCTGCGCGGAGCCGCTCCCCGCCCCGCCGTTCCGCCCTTCCGCCGTTCCGCCGTTCCGCCCTTCCGCCCTTCCGCCCTTCCGCCGTTCCCCGGGCTCCGGCCCGAACCACCACCCCTACCCCATGACGAACTCGCACCACACGCATTTGCCGCCGCCCCGCGGCTCCACGCCCCACACATCCGCCAAACGGTCGACCAGCATCAGGCCCCGCCCGGAGACCCCCGCCTCCCCCGCCTCGCGCCGCCGCGGCAGCGCACTGGACCGGTCCTCGACCTCCACCCGCAGTCTGCGCTGATGGCCCGCGAGGACCCGCAGGGTCACGATGGCGGGGCCGTCCGTGTGCATCAGGGCGTTCACGATCAGCTCGTCCGCGACCAGCTCGATCTCGTCGGCCCGTTCCCGCGCGCCCCACGCGCGCACCGCCGTCCCGATCATGTGGCGGGCCGCCACCAGGGCCTCCGGGTCGCCCGGTGCCACGTGCTGCTGCAGGCGGCCGCCGCCCTGGGGTGCGGGCACCACCCGGCGGCGCAGCAGGAGCAGCGCCATGTCGTCGTCGCCGCCCCGTTCGTCGACGATCTCGCACAGCCGGTCCGCCAGGTGCTGCAGGTCCGCCGGTCCGCTGCGGATGTGGGAGGTCAGCAGGTGGATCCCGTCGTCGAGGTCGGCGCCGGGTTGTTCCACCAGGCCGTCGGTGCACAGCAGGAGCGTTTCTCCAGGATCGAGTTCCACCGTGGTCACCGGGTACTCCAGACGCCCGAACTCCGCCGAGAGGCCGAGCGGCAGCCCGCCCCCCACCGGCAGCCGGTGGCAGTCCCCGTCACGGGTGCGCAGGAGCGGGTCGATGTGGCCGGCCCGGACCATCTGGAGCACGCCCGTCGAGAGGTCTGCCTCCACGTAGGTGCACGTGGCGAAGCGGTCGGTGTCCAGCTCGTGCAGGAAGACGGAGGCGCGGGCCATGACCGTGCCGGGCGAGTGCCCTTCGGCGGCGTACGCACGCAGGACGATCCGCAGCTGGCCCATGACCGCCGCGGCGTGCGTGTCGTGGCCCTGGACGTCACCGATGACGGCGCCGACCCGGCCGCCGGGCAGCGGGATGACGTCGTACCAGTCGCCGCCGATGTCCTGACCCATCCGGGCGGAGCGGTAGCGTACGGCGATCTCCCCGCCGGGCACCTCCGGGATCCGCCGCGGCAGCATGGCCTGCTGCAGTCCCTCGGCCAGGTCGTGCTCCTGCTCCAGCAGCATGGCGCGCTGGAGGCTCTGCGCGATGCTGCTGCCGAGCGCGACGAGCAGGTTGCGCTCCTCCTGGGTGAAGCCGTCCTTGTCCTGGTAGAGCAGGCCGATGGCGCCGATCGGGCGGGCCTGGGCGATGAGCGGCAGATAGGCGGCGGCCGAGATGTGCATGGACGAGATCTTCGCCCAGAGCGCGGGATAGTCGTCGGCGAACTCCTGCGCCGAGTCGAGGAAGCGCGGCTGGAGCGAGCGGACGACCTCGCTCATCGGGTACCGCTCGTCGATGCGGGTGTAGCGGGTGCCGGGGACGAAGCTGCCCTCCGGGCCCTCGGCGACCAGATGGATCCGGCCGGCTTCGACGAGGCCCATCACCATGCCCATCGAGCCGAGCCGCTCCAGGCCGTGGGCGTCGCCGAGCGCGTCGATGACGTCCTGCACGGTGCGGGCGTGCGCGAGCGCCGCGGTGGTGCTCTCGACGACCGACGTCTGGCGACGCCGCTCCTCGTCCAGGCCGAGCCGCTCCGCCGAATGGCTGAGCTCCTCGGTCGCGTCCCGGACGATGCCGATGATCCGGTACGGCCGGCCGTCCCGGCCGCGCATGACACGGCCCTGGGTGTGCGTCCAGCGCAGGCGCCCGTCGTGGCAGCGGATGCGGAAGTAGGCACCGTAGCTGTCGACGCCGCTCTTGAGCGCGGAGGAGACGAGGGCGTCGAGCCGGGCCGCCTCGACGGGCGGGACACGCGAGGAGAGTGACCCGGGCCGGCCGTCGTAGTCGTCGGGGGCCGTGTCGAAGACGTCCAGGGCCGCTTCGTCCATGTGCATGAGACCGGCGACGAGGTCCCAGTCGAAACTGCCCATGCGGTTCAGCGAGAGCGACCGGTCCGGGTGTGCGGGCCAGTCGTCCGGCAGCGATACGGTGGTCGGCACCGATCCACCATGACACACGGGCCGGTCAGGCGCTCTCCAGCGGGTAGCCGTCGTCCGAGGGCTGCGGCTGCAGGTCCGGGTCGGCGTACGGGTCGTACGGATCGCTCGGCTGCGACGTCGTTCCGTCCGGTTCCAGGGGCAGGGCCGGGTCGCCCGGATCCTGCGTCGTCAGGTCGGACGGGGCATCGGACGGGATGTCGGAGAAGTCGTCGGAAGGGATGTCGGAGAGGTCGTCGGAGGGCAGGTCGGAGAAGCCGTCGGAGGGCAGGTCGGAGGGTTCGCCCGGCACCTCCGAGGGGAGCTCGGACGGCGGCTGCTGCGGCCGGGTGGCCCCGGGATCCGAGGGGACTCCCGGGCTCTGCAGCCTGTTCTCGCCCGGGGCGCTCTGCGAGGCCGGCGGATTCGTCGGGCAGTCCGTCGCCCTGGAGCCCGGCGCGCTCGGGCCGCCGTCGGGCGCCGCTGACGGCGCGGACGGCGCGGACGGCGCGGTGGGCGCGGTGGGCGGCACGCCGGGGGGCCGGCCGTTCTCGTCCGGGCGCCGGCACGGGTCGCCCGACCCGGCTCCGGGCGGGGTGACGGGTCCGTTCGGGATACCGTCGGCCGGGTCGTACGGGGGCACCACCTGCGGGGCCCGGTCCTGGGCGCCGTCGTCGCCCCGCTTGCGCTCGATCCAGGTGTTGTCGGCGATGTTGACGATCACCAGGTTGTTGATCACGTGGGTGGTGGGTTCGATGACGACGACCTGGTTGGGCTGGTAGCCGTTCCACGGGGTGCCCTTGTGCACCGGTGAACCCTTGGCGGCGCGCGGTGAGGCCAGCGGGTTTCCGCAGCCGCAGCGGACCCGCGGCATGCCGTGCTCGTCGACGAGCACCGCGGTGCCGGCCTGGAGGACGGATTGGAAGCTGTCGGCGCGGCCGTCGCGGAAGCCGTGGTTGGTGACCCTGGTGTCGGCGCGCAGGACGACGGGCGTGAGGCCGCGCAGGTAGCCGGGGATGGTGGCCTGTTCGATGTCCGTCGCCTGCGCGAAAGCGCGGGCCTTGGCGTTGTCGGCGGTCAGGAAGCGGACCTGCTGTTCCACATCGCAGCTGCCGAGCCGCTGGGTGCCGCCGTACAGGCCGGGGGTGGCCGCGTTGACGGTGCGGATGCCCTGTCCGGTCGGGTTGGGCAGCGGGGGCTGTACGGGGGCGGACTCGGCGGTGGCAGAGGAGGCGGTGAAGGGGTCGCGGCCGACGTCGGCCACGGGCTGGAGGTAGACCTCCTGGCTCTCGGATCCGGCCGCGCCCTTCGGCTCGTCCGAGCCACCGCACGCCGCGGCGAACAGGCCGAGGAGCGCCAAGAGGGCCGCGCCGGCCGGTCCGTGACGGCGCGACGCCTGACGAGGTGTCGGAAGTGACGGTGCGTGCACGTGAATCTCCCTTTTCGCCCCGGTTGCTTCCTCTTGTCTGCCGCATCCTCGCGAGAGCCGCAACCGGAGCGTTCCTTGAACATGTTCAAGGAACGCCGTAGGCTCACCGCCGTGAGTTGAACGCGTTCAAGGCGTTTGGCCGCAGCGGGGGAGGAAGCCCGGGGTGCCGGCACGCACGTTTTCGGATGCGCCCTGTTCCCGGTGCCGGCCTGGCGCCGACAGACCGCAGACGACCGCAGACAACCGCAGACCGACGACAGACCGACCGCAGACCGACAGGAGACCACGCCATGACCCGCCTGATCAGCGCCGGCCGGGACACCCTCACCTACCCCGACCGGGGTGCGACGGCCCACCGGCCGCTGCCCGCCGGCTACAACCACCTCCACCACCGCACCCGCCTCGGGCACGGCCGGGCCGTCTTCGAGGCGGCCGGCACCGCAGTGACCACCTTCCACGCGCACCGGGCCTCGGGCGTGCGCGTGCGGGCCGACGCCTGCGCCGTACGGCCCGGGAGCCGCGTGGTCGTGGGGATCGGCCTCGGGCCGCTGCGGATCGACGCTCCGTGCCAGGTGATCTGGACCGCGTACGAGCCCGCCCGCATCGGTTTCGCCTACGGAACGCTGACCAACCACCCCGAGTGCGGGGAGGAGTCCTTCATCGTGGATCTCGACCCCGACGGCACGGTGTGGTTCACGGTGACCGCCTTCAGCCTCCCGGACAGCTGGTACACCCGCCTCGCCGGCCCGGTGGTCCCCTTCCTCCAGCTGCGCTACGCACGCCGGCTGGGCCACCGTCTGCGCGCGCTGGCCACCGCCCGCTGACCGGTCCGATACTGGAGGAGATGGACTGGTTCACCGCGCCCGGATACTGGCTCGCCCGGCTGGTCTTCCAGCGGGCCCTGGCCGGTGTCTACCTCGTCGCCTTCATCGGGGCGGCCCTGCAGTTCCGCGCCCTGATCGGGGCGCACGGCATGCTGCCCGTGCCGCGCTACGTGCGGTACGTGCCCTTCCGCCGCGCCCCGAGCCTGTTCCAACTGCGCTATTCCGACCGGCTCTTCGCCGGCTGTGCGTGGACCGGGGCGGCGCTGGCCGCCGCGCTCGCCGCCGGGGCCGGGGACGAGGTGCCGCTGGGTGCGGCCATGGCGATGTGGGCCCTTCTGTGGCTGCTCTACCTCTCCATCGTGAATGTGGGGCAGACCTGGTACTCCTTCGGCTGGGAATCGCTGCTGCTGGAGGTGGGCTTCCTCGCCGTGTTCCTCGGCAATGCGCGGGCCGGGCCGCCGGTGCTGGTGCTGTGGCTGCTGCGCTGGGTGCTCTTCCGCGTGGAATTCGGGGCCGGGCTGATCAAGATGCGCGGGGACTCCTGCTGGCGCAAACTGACGTGTCTGTACTTCCACCACGAGACGCAGCCGATGGCGGGGCCGCTGAGCTGGTTCTTCCACCACCTGCCGAAACCGCTCCACCGCGTCGAGTGCGCGGCGAACCATGTGACCCAACTGGTGGTCCCGGTTCTGCTTTTCACCCCGCAGCCGGTGGCCTCGTACGCCGCCGGACTGATCATCGCCACGCAGCTGTGGCTGGTGCTGTCGGGCAATTTCGCCTGGCTGAACTGGCTGACGATCACGCTGGCCGTGTCGGCCGTGGACTTCACCGGGCTCGCGGGCGCTCCCCCGGCCGCCGCCTCACAGCCGGCTCCGGTGTGGTTCGTGGTCCTGGTCTGCGCGGTGACCGCCCTGGTGCTGTTCCTCAGTCGTCATCCGGCCCTCAACATGATCTCGCGCCGACAGGTGATGAACCGCTCCTTCGACGCGCTGCACCTGGTCAACACCTACGGGGCCTTCGGCTCGGTCGGCCGGGTCCGTTTCGAGGTGGCGGTGGAGGGCACCGCGGACCGGAGTCCGAATCCGGACGGCGCCTGGCGGGAGTACGGCTTCAAGGGCAAGCCGGGCGAACTGCGCCGGATCCCGCGCCAGTTCGCCCCGTACCATCTGCGACTGGACTGGCTGATGTGGTTCGCGGCCAT
The DNA here is from genome assembly GCF_053610945.1 of Streptomyces sp. NPDC054849. Lineage (NCBI taxonomy): Bacteria > Bacillati > Actinomycetota > Actinomycetes > Kitasatosporales > Streptomycetaceae > Streptomyces > Streptomyces sp. NPDC054849. The sequence goes on along the minus strand of NZ_JBSGZI010000001.1, from coordinate 44,950 downwards.
CTCCCCCGGCTATGCGCGGGACTGGTTCGGACCGTTCGTGGAGCGGCTTCTCGCGGGCGACCGCGACACGCTGCGACTGCTGCGCCACAACCCGTTCCCGGACGCGCCGCCCCGCTACGTCCGGGCCCTGCTGTACCGCTACCGCTTCACCACCTGGCGGGAGCTGCGCGAGACGGGCGCCTGGTGGCACCGCACACTGGTGCGCGAATACCTCCCGCCGACCCGCCTCGCGGACGCGTGGCCGTCAGAGCCCGAGTAGCGCGGCCTCCCGCTCCGCGGAGATGCCCTTGGCCGACCGGTCGGGCCGATGGGGGGCGACTCCGCCGAGTGTGCGGAGCCAGGCCCAGGTGTCGGCCACGGTCTCCTCCACCGGCCGGCACTTCAGGCCTGCCGCCAGTGCTTTGGAGACGTCCCCGCCGTGCATGTGACCGTAGGGCTCGCCCTCGGGGATCCAGATCGGGAGTTCGGTCCAGGGTTCGACTCCCGCCTCCTGGAGCACGGCCGGGTCGGTCCAGCGCAGTTCGGCGCCCCCGCCGGTGGCGGCGACGCAGGCGTCGAGCAGGGTGCCCATCGTGGCGTGGCCGACCGGGGAGACCAGGTTGTAGGCGCCGTCGCGCCCGGCCTCGGCGGCGTCCAGGGTCCAGCGCGCGAGGTCGCGTACGTCGATGTACTGGATCGGGAGTTCGCTCGGGCCGGGGGCGAGCACGGGGCCGCCTCGGGCGGTGCGGTTCAACCACCACGGCAGCCGGCCGACGTTCTCGTAAGGACCGAGGATCAGCCCGGCGCGCACCAGGAGGGCGCGGTCGCCGAAGGCGTCGAGGGCGGCGATCTCGGCGCCCCGCTTGTCCTCGGCGTAGCCGGTCGACCCGGCGTCCGGGGAGCCCTCGACTAGGGGGCCGTCCTCGTCCAGCCCGGCGGGGGCGGGGTAGGCGTAGACCGATCGACTGGAGACGTACGCGTACCGTCCGGCCCGCTCGCGCAGCAGGCGGGCGCTGTCGCGGACGGCGGTGGGGGCACCGCTCCAGGTGTCGACGACGAGGTCCCACTCCCCCGCGGCGAGGGCGGCCAGGCCCCCGGGTGCGGTGCGGTCCCCGTGGAGGGCGGAGGTGCCCGGCGGGGGCGCGTGGTGTCCGCGGTGGAAGACGGTCACCTCCCAGCCCCGGCCGAGGGCCTCTTCGGTGATCGCGCGTCCGACGAATTCGGTACCACCCAGCATCAGCAGCTTCATGTGCGTCAGCCTGCCGGGGAGAGCGGGGCGGCGGAAGTCGTGATCGCCGACAGCGATGACGCTCAGGGCGTAGGCGGATGGGGAACCCGCCGGGCCGGGCAGCGCCCCCGATGCGATCGGCACGGGGGCGCTCGGGTACCCGCGGCGGGGATCAGTCGATGCCGGGCAGAATGTGCGATTCCGCCAGGTCGTCCTCGTACCCCGCCAGTCGGATCGGGGCGGATCGTGCCCAGACTTCGAGACTTCCGAGCTCGTCGGTTCGCGGCTTCGCCCGCGATCCCGTCCGCTCCAGAAACGTCGGTTCGGGCTTCGTCTTTTCTGTCACCGCGCACTCCTTCGCGTAACCCGGCACGCGGACCGCGTGCCGGCCAAGGGATAAAGGGTTTCCGGACGCGGTGGCGCCTTGGTGGAGCGCGGCCCGGATCGGGGCCGTCTTGATGCCCCAGAGTACACATATGAGCGGACCTCCGCTCGATAGGAGGGCAAAACCCGCTGCGCCCTCTTAGTTTCGTCCCGAGTTCATCAAGTCGTAGGTCGGCGGATCGGTGGCGGGTGGTCTCCTCGACCCGGGATGTGCGCGGCGTGACGGAGGGGGGCGGCGGTGGCGAGGTCCTGGGAGCCGGAGGCTCAAGTTCCTTACGTGACAAGCGTGTTGGAGTTGGTGGAACTGCTGCACGGGTCCCGTGACGATCATGGTCTGCGGACCGCGGCGCTGCTGCGCCGCTCCCACCCCGCCGACAAGGAACTCCAGCTCGCGGGCCTGGTGCACGACCTCGGCCGGCTGCTCCGTCCGAGTGAGGAGGCGGAACACGCCCTGCTGACGGCCGAGGCGGTGCGTCCGCTGCTGGGCGAGCGGGTGGCCCGGCTGGTGCGCCTGCAGGCGCCTGCGGGCGGTTCCGGCGAGGTCCGCGACGGCGGCCGTGCCGACGGCGACGCGTTGACCGCCCTGCGACAGGCCCGCGACGCCGCCGGGGCGTCCGGTCTGGACGCGGGCGTGCCGGAGGACTGGCGGTCGCTGCTGGAACTGGTCGCGGCCCGGGCCCACCCCCCGGTGCACACCGAAACGTGACCGCCCCCCTCGGTTCACCGAGGGGGGCGGTCACGGGCTGCGGTCACGGGCCTCCCGTAGAGCGGGATCCGCAGCACGGCAGACGACGGGCCTGGGGGACTACCAGTTCGCCGGGGCGTAGTCCTTGAGGAAGACGCCGAACAGGTCCTCGCCGGCCTCGCCGCGGACGATCGGGTCGTAGACCCGGGCCGCTCCGTCGACCAGGTCGAGCGGGGCGTGGAAGCCCTCCTCGGCCAGGCGGATCTTGTCCGGGTGCGGGCGCTCGTCCGTGATCCAGCCGGTGTCGACGGCGGTCATCAGGATCTGGTCCTTCTGGAACATCTCCTGGGCGCTGGTGCGCGTGAGCATGTTCAGCGCGGCCTTGGCCATGTTGGTGTGCGGGTGGCCGGCGCCCTTGTAGCCGCGGCTGAACACGCCCTCCATGGCGGAGACGTTGACGACGTACCTGCGGCCCGCCTCGGCCGCGGCCATCGCCGGGCGGAGCTTGCTGATCAGGATGAACGGCGCGGTGGAGTTGCACAGCTGCACTTCGAGCAGCTCGATCGGGTCCACCTCGGACACCGTCTGGATCCAGCTGTTGGTGTCGTGCAGGTCCGGGACGAGACCACCCGCGTCGATGGCGGTGCCGGCCGCGATCCGCTCCAGGGAGGCGGAGCCGGAGACGAGTGCCAGCTCGGTGACGTCCTGGGCGCTGAGCTTCTCGCCCTTGCCGGAGGGCAGCGCGGCGACACGGTCGACGGTGCCGCTGCCGAAGGTGCCGATCACCTCGGCGGAGGGCAGCTCACCCGCCGGGAGCGGGGCGCTCTCGGCCGCGACGAGCTCGCTGTACGCGCCCGGGGAGCGGCGTACGGTCTGCGCGGCGTTGTTGATCAGGATGTCGAGCGGGCCCTCGGCGGCCACCGAGTCGGCGAGCGCGACGACCTGGGCGGGGTCGCGCAGGTCGATGCCGACGATCTTCAGGCGGTGCAGCCACTCGGAGCTGTCGGGCATGGCCTTGAAGCGGCGGATCGCGTCGTTCGGGAAGCGAGTGGTGATCGTGGTGTGCGCGCCGTCGCGCAGCAGCCGCAGCGCGATGTACATGCCGATCTTGGCGCGGCCGCCGGTGAGCAGGGCGCGGCGGCCGGTCAGGTCGGTACGGGCGTCGCGGCGCGCGTGGTTGAAGGCGGCGCAGTCCTGGCAGAGCTGGTGGTAGAACGCGTCGACCTCGACGTAGCGGGTCTTGCAGATGTAGCAGGAGCGCGGGCGCTGGAGTATCCCCGCGATCGGGCCCTTGGCGGCGGCGGTCAGGGCGTTGCCCTGGGTCTCGTCGTCGATGCGCTCGGCGGAACCGGTCGCGGTGGCCTCGGTGACGGCCTTGTCGTTGGCGGTCTTGGCGGCGCGGCGCTCCTGGCGGCGGCGCTGCTTGACCGTGCGGTAGAGGCCGGCGGTGGCGCGGCGTACGGTGACCGCGTCGGGGTGGTCGACGTCGAGCTTGTCGAGCTCGTCGAGCACGCTGAGGCAGAGGGCCAGCCGCTCGGGGTCGATGCCCGGCCCGTAGGCCTGCCCCTGGTCCTGGCTGTCTTCGGTCACCGTCATGGCCGCTGCGTTCCTTGATCCCTCGTCCGCATCCGCCTGCTGCGGAAGTCCTCAAAAGGGGAACTGTACGGATCGCACGCACCGGGAGCCAAACCCGCTTCGCGCCCCTCACACACTGCGAGCACGCCGTCGCCGTACGGGGTGAAACAGTGACGCTGCGGTACGGCTGCGGTCGCTCTGCGCAGCCGGAGGGAGCACGCTGCGTACTCCCGTACTACGTCCGGAGTATGACTGATCACCACCTGTGGGCGGAGGAATAGCGCAGGGGGGTCGGGCATTGTGGAGCTTATGAGTGCACTGGCGCTGTCGGTCCTGCTGTGCCTCGTGTCCGCCCTGGCGTACGCGGGTGGCGCGATCGTGCAGGAACGGGTCGCGGCGAGCACGCCGGACCGGCCCTACGCACCGCTGCGACGGGGCGGCTGGTGGGTGGCGGTGGGGCTGAACGGCCTCGGTGCGCTGCTGCACGTCGTGGCACTCGCGTACGGACCGCTGAGCCTGGTCCAGCCGCTCGGCGCGCTCACCATCGTCTTCGCCCTGCCGATGGCCGCCGTCTTCGTACGGCGCCGGGCGGGCGCGGCGGCCTGGCGCGGCGCGGTGCTGGCCACGGTCGGGCTCGCCGGACTGCTGGCGCTGACGGGCGGTGACGGGCGGGCGGAGCAGTCGCTGGCCGGCGGCGAACGGAGCCTGCTGCTGACCGTGACCGCGGCGGCGGTGGCGGTGCTGTTCCTGGCGGCGCACCGGATGCACCGGGCGGTGCTGCACAGCGTGCTGCTGGCCGCTGCGGCCGGTACGGCCTTCGGCATGGCCTCGGTGTTCACCAAGTCGGTGGCCGAGGACTTCGGTCCGGGCGCACTGGACGGCTTGTGGCCCGACCTGGCGGCGATCGCCGTGCTGGCGTCCGGCGGGCTGCTGCTGTCGCAGGCGGCCTACCGGGGCGCGGGGCTGACCGCGCCGCTGGCCACCGTGACGGTGATCAATCCGGTGGTCGCGGCGACGGTCGGCATCTCGCTGTTCGACGAGGGCTTCCGGTACGGGGCGGCGGGCACGACGGCGGCGGTGGCCAGCGCCATGCTGGCGGCGGCCGGCCTGATCCTGCTCACCGCCGTGCCGCCGCACGTGCGCGGGTCAGATGCGCACCCCGTGACTCCGGAGGTACTTGAGGGGATCGATGTCGGAGCCGTAACCGGGGCCCGAGCGCATCTCGAAGTGGAGGTGCGGACCGGTGCTGTTGCCGGTCGAGCCGGAACGGCCGATCCGCTGGCCTCCCGAGACCTGCTGGCCGGCCTTGACGCCCAGGGCCGAGAGGTGGGCGTACTGGGAGTACCGGCCGTCGGTGTGCCGGATGACGATCTGGTAGCCGTAGGCCCCCGCCCAGCCGGCGGAGACGACCTGGCCGGGTCCGACGGACTTGACGGCGGTGCCGGTCGCCACCGGGAAGTCGACGCCCGTGTGGTAGCCGCTGGACCAGGAGGAACCCGAGACGCGGTACGCGGTGCCGAGGCCGGCGTCGACCGGAGCGGAGAATCCGCCCGCGCCCGGCTTCTGCTGCGCTGAGGCGGGCTGCGGCGCGGGCTGCTCGGCGGGCTTCTGGGCGGGCTTCTCCCGCGGCTTCTCCTGTTTCGGCGCCGGCTTCCCGGCGGGCTTCTCCACGGGCTTCTCGGCCGCGGGCTCCACGGGCTTCACCGGGTCCGCGGTGCGCGGCGGCTTCTCGGGATTCTGCGCGGGCGGCGGCGGTGCCGCGGGGGCGGCGGTGACCCGCAGAGTGAGCCGCTGGCCCGGGAAGATCAGGTTCGGGTTGCCTCCCACGGTCGCCCGGTTGGTCTCGTACAGCGCCTGCCAGCCGCCGTCGACCTGCTGCTCGGTGGCGATCGCGGAGAGCGAGTCGCCGGGCGCGACGACGTACGGGTTCGGCAGGACGGAGGTCCCGGTCGGGCGGGGCGCCGAGCCCTGCGTCGCCGGAGCCGTCTTCACCACCTGCGCCGGCGGCTGTGCCTGCGCCCTGGGCTGTGTCTGCGTCCGGGGCTGCGTCTGCGCCTTGGACGGCTGTCCCGCGGGCTGCGCCGTGTTCTGCGGGGTGACGGCCGGCGCCGGACCGCTGCGGGTGAGTCCGGCCTGCTTCCCGCAGTGCGGCCAGGCTCCGGGCCCCTGGCCCTTGAGGACCTTCTCCGCGACCGCTATCTGCTGGTCCCTGGTGGCCAGGTCGGCGCGCGGGGCGTAGGCGGTGCCGCCGAAGGCCCGCCAGGTGCTCTGGCTGAACTGCAGGCCGCCGTAGTACCCGTTGCCGGTGTTGATGCGCCAGTTGTTGGTCGACTCGCAGGCGGCGACCTTGTTCCAGGTGTCCACGGAGGCGGCGTCGGCGACCCCGGCGCCGATGAACGGGAGCGCGATCCCGGCGCCTCCGGCGGTGACGGCCAGCGAGGCCCGGTTGATGCTGCTCGGCTGATACCGGCGGTGCCGGCCCCGTACACCCATGGGAGCCCCCATCGAAGACATCAGGAACCGCACAACTTAACGGCACGACCAGAGCATGACAAGGGGTGCAACGGGGCGCATGCCAGGGGAACTTGACGGAGCCTCGGCGGAGCGGAGATCCGTACGGGCCCGCGTCGGGGTAGCGTCGGTGCTTCCGGCATACCGAGGCACACCGAAGCACGCAGGAGCGCAACGATGAGCACCAGCACAGCCCAGATCGGCGTCACCGGACTCGCAGTCATGGGCAGCAACCTCGCCCGCAACTTCGCCCGCAACGGATTCACCGTGGCCGTCCACAACCGCACCGCCGCGAAGACCACGGCACTGGTGGAGGAATTCGGTCACGAGGGCGCCTTCGTGGCGGCCGGGTCGGCGAAGGAGTTCGTCGACGCGCTGGAGCGCCCCCGCCGCCTCGTCATCATGGTGAAGGCCGGGGAGCCGACCGACGCGGTGATCCGCGAGTTCGCCCCGCTCCTGGAGGAGGGCGACGTCATCATCGACGGCGGCAACGCGCACTTCGAGGACACCCGGCGCCGCGAGCGGGAACTGCGCGAGCGGGGAATCCACTTCGTGGGCGTGGGCATCTCCGGCGGCGAGGAGGGCGCACTGCTCGGCCCGAGCATCATGCCCGGCGGCTCGACGGAGTCGTACGAGTCCCTCGGCCCGCTGCTGGAGAAGATCTCCGCGAAGGCCGCCGACGGCACGCCGTGCACCTCACACGTGGGCCCCGACGGCGCCGGGCACTTCGTCAAGATGGTGCACAACGGCATCGAGTACGCCGACATGCAGCTCATCGCCGAGGCCTACCACCTGCTGCGCGAGGTGGCGGGCTACTCCCCTGAGAAGATCGCGGAGACCTTCCGGGGCTGGAACCGGGGGCGCCTGGACTCGTACCTGATCGAGATCACGGCGGAGGTGCTCGCGCACACGGACGCCGCGACCGGCCGCCCGTACGTGGACGTCGTGGCCGACGCCGCCGAGCAGAAGGGCACCGGCCGCTGGACCGTGCAGATCGCCCTGGACCTGGGGGTGCCGGTGTCGGGAATCGCCGAGGCCGTCTTCGCCCGCGCGGTCTCCGGCCACGCGGACCTTCGCACGGCCGCTCGCGGGCTCGCGGGCCCGGCCGCCGCCGCGCTCTCGCCGGATGCGGCGGAGGCCTTCGCCGCCCAGGTGGAGCAGGCGCTGTACGCGTCGAAGATCGTCTCGTACACCCAGGGCTTCCACCAGATCCGGGCCGGCAGCGAGGAGTACGGCTGGGACGTGGACCTGGGTGCGGTGGCCGCGCTCTGGCGCGGCGGCTGCATCATCCGGGCCGCGTTCCTCGACCGGATCCGGTCGGCTTACGACGCCCGGCCGGACCTGCCGAGCCTCTTGGCGGACGCGCACTTCGCCGAGGAGATCGGGGCGGCGCAGGAGGACTGGCGGTCCGTGCTCGTGACGGCGGTGCGCCAGGGCATCCCCGTACCCGCCTTCGCGGCCTCTCTGGCGTACTACGACGCGCTGCGCACGCAGCGGCTTCCCGCCGCCCTCACCCAAGGGCAGCGGGACTTCTTCGGGGCGCACACCTACCGGCGGACCGACCGCGAGGGCTCGTTCCACACCCTCTGGAGCGGCGACCGCTCCGAGGTCCGGACCGACTGACGCGGCTCAGCTCCAGGGCCCGGGCTGCGGAATCGGCGCGGGCCCCGGCGGCGGCGGTACCGGGTCCGGTTCCGGGACGGGGCCGGGCACGGGCGGCACCGGGCGCGGGATGGGCGCCGGGTCGGGGAACGGGTCGGGCGCCGGAGTCGGATCGGGCTCGGGGACCGGCGGCTGCGTGTCTTCAAGTTTTCGCACCATGTAGGGCACTTTCCCGCGATTGCACCGGCTACGCCCGGTGCGGCACGCTATGAGCCGGTCGCGGCCGCCGACGCGAGACCGGCGGCCAGGCCCGAGGCGGGGCTGGCCAGCACGGGGATCCGGGTCGTGACGAGTTCCGCGGCGCCGGCCATGGAGACCTGGGCCAGCACGATGACGTCCGCGTCGGCGACGGCGTCGGCGGCCGCGGCCACACGGGCGAGGCAGCCGGCGCCGTCCCCCGCCTCGAAGCACTCCCAGGCCCCGGCGACCAGGTGCGTACGGATCGACACGGGCCGCTCCCCCGCCTCCTCGGCCAGCAGCTCCGCGGTCGGGGCGAGCGTCGACTCCAGGGCGGCCAGCACGGCGATCCGTCCGCCGGCCGCGGCGCCGGTACGCACCGCCGCGGCGGCCATCGGCCGGTCCACCCGCAGTACGGGGGCGCCGAGCGCCGAAGCCAGGGACTCCGCGGTCGCCCCGATGGTCGAGCAGGTGACCAGCGCGGGCGCCGGCCCGGCCTCGGCGAGCAGCCCCAACAGGTCCGGGGCCACCGCCTCGGGCCCTTCGGCGCGGGCCCGCTCCAGGAGTTCCGGCACCACCAGGTGACGCAGCACCGCCCCCGGGTGATGCCGGTCGCGCAGTGCGTCGAAGACCGGCACGTGCACGGGCGAGGTGTGCAGCAGCAGCAGCCCCGGCGCGGTCACCGCAGGGTGGAGTCGGAGGCCAGCTGCGCCTTCGCCGCGGCCACGGCCCCGGCCGGCGCCGCGGGCGCCCGCTCGGGGTGCCGGGCCGCCCAGCTCGCCGCGTACGGGCAGAGCGGCACCACGGGCACCCCCTCGGCGGCGGCGATCCCGTAGAAGGTCTCCACCAGGCTCCCTGCGATCCCGCGGCCCTCGTGCCCCTGCTCGACGACGGTGTGCACCGCCACCAAGGCGTGGGGCGCCTCGACGAGCACGAAGTAGGCGATGTGTCCGACCGCCACCCCGTCCTCGACGGCGAGCAGCCGCCCCGCCTTCCGCTCGTCCTGGAACTCGACCGGCGCGCTCTGGCTCCGCGGCATGATTCCCGTCCCCCCTCAGCCGGCCACGGCGTGGGGGCTGCGCTCCTGATCCGTACCCGGCACCGGGGCGGAGGGATCCGCACCCAGTTCGACGATCCGGTTGTCTCCGTCGACGTGCACGACGCGGGGCTTCAGCACCCGGGCCTCGGCGTCCTCGACCTGGGCGTAGCTGATGAGGATGACCAGGTCCCCGGGGTGCACCAGATGCGCGGCGGCGCCGTTGATCCCGATGACCCCGGACCCGCGCGCCCCCTCGATGACGTAGGTCTCCAGCCGCGCCCCGTTGGTGATGTCCACGATGTGGACGAGCTCCCCGGGCAGCAGATCCGCCGCGTCCAGCAGATCGGCGTCGACGGTGACGGAGCCGACGTAGTGCAGGTCGGCCTGGGTCACGGTGGCCCGGTGGATCTTGGACTTGAACATGGTACGAAGCATGAGACAACTCCCGATATGTCTGCTCCCTGCCCACTCTTCGCGGGTCAAGGGCTACCTCCGGCACCCTACAACCATCCGCCGTCACGGTGACCGGTCCGCTGGGCCCCCACGGACCAGCACCGACTCGGTCCGGGGGCGAGCCAGGGTGAGGGCGGCCGAGGCCCCGGCCACGGCGTCGCGGCATCCTCACCCGGCTTGAACGCCGCCCGGCTTGGGAAATCGGGGAACGGATCATCACAGCGCCGGGTGCTGCGCCTCGCCCCGGCCGGCGTCGGGTCACCACTCGGCGATGAGCGGCGCATCCGGTTCGTGCTGACGCCAGGCTTCGGTGAGGCGGGCGAGGCGGGTGGGGGCGGCGATGCCGCGCAGGGTTGCGATCTTGTCTTCGGTGACATCGAACGCCACAGCGCCCAGGACCTGGTCGCCGACGACGAAGAGGATGGCGGGGGCGCCGTTGACGACCGCGTAGTGGATGGCGGGCGCGCCGCCGGCGCGTCGCCGTTTCGCCGGCGTGGCCTTGAAGCCGCCCCGCATGACGGCGGCGACGCGCTGCGGAGTCTCGTACCGCAGCAGCTTCGCGGCCAGGCCGGCACCGTCGGAGATCGCGATCACGTCGTCGGTGAGCAGCGCCACCAGCCGTTCGGTGCGGCCCGAGGTGGCAGCGGTCAGGAACTCCTCGACGATCCTGCGCGCGGATGCCGGGTCGAGTTCGCCGCCGCTGCGGCGTGCGGCGGTGATGCGGTGCCGGGCGCGGTGGAGGTGCTGCTGGCTTGCGGACTCGGTGATGTCGAGGATCTCGGCGATTTCGGCATGGCTGTAGGAGAAGGCCTCGCGCAGGATGTAGACGGCCCGCTCGACGGGTGACAGACGTTCCATGAGAGTCAGCACGGCCAGGGAGACTGATTCGCGCTGCTCGAACGTGTCGGCCGGGCCGAGCATCGGGTCTCCGTCGAGGAGAAGTTCGGGCAGCCAGGCGCCAACGGTGCGCTCGTGGCGGGCTTGTGCCGAGCGGAGCCGGTCGAGGCACAGGTTGGTGACGACCTTGGTCAGCCATGCCTCCGGCACCTTGATCCGCTTCCGGTCGACGGCCTGCCAGTGCAAGAACGCATCCTGCACGACGTCTTCGGCGTCGGCGGCGGAGCCCAGCAGTCGGTACGCCAGCGAGGCCAGCCGGTTGCGGCCGGCCTCGAACCGACTGGTGTCGAAGCGATCAATGGCGGTGCTGTCCACGCGAATCACCCTAGGCGGGTTGCGCGGCCGCCTTTGTGGCGGCCCCATCCTGCGCGGCGGCAAGGTGGCGCTTGCGCTTGGGCAGGCCGAAGGTCGGGTGCGAGGTGGTCCACAGTGACATCTTGAGGATGCCCGCCTTGATCCGCGCGGCCTTCCGGCCGCCCATGTACTTCCGCTTCGCCTGCCCTTCGCCGTCGACCATCTGCAGGACGCCGTCCCGCCGCCCGAGGCTGATGTGGTTGCCCACGTACTCCAGCCTGGTGTTCGGGATCTTGCCGCCGGTCAGGCGTCCCACGATCGCGGCCGTGGCCTGCATGCCGGTGAAACCGGCCGAAGCGCAGGACATCGGCAGCGGTCGGCCGTTGTCACCGATGGCGTGGGCGCTGTCGCCGACGGCGTAGACGTTCGGGTGCGAGAGCGACCGCATGGTGCGATCGACCACGATCCGGCCGTCCGCGGTGACCTCAAGCCCGCTTGCGGCGGCGATGGGGGCGACCGCGAACCCGGCCGTCCACACGGTCGCGTCCGACGCCAGGGCGGTGCCGTCGGCGCACAGCACCCGCGCCGCTTCGACGGCTTCGACGCCGGTGTGCTCCAGAACGGTGATGCCCAGCCGGTCGCAGGCCCGGCGCAGGTGACCGCGGGCTCCGGCTGAGAGTGGGGCGCCCAATTCTCCGCGGGCGACCAGCGCCACCGACAGGCCGGGCCGGGATTCGGCGATCTCGGTGGCGGTCTCGAGGCCGGTCAACCCGTCGCCGACGACCAGCACACTGCCACCTTCGTCCCGCCCGCTCAGACCGTCCAGGCGCTCGCGAAGGCGCAGCGCCGCCGGACGGCTGGTGACGTGGAAGGCGTGCTCGGCGACTCCGGGGACGCCGTGGTCGGCGACGTGGCTGCCGAGCGCGTAGAGAAGCGTGTCGTACCCGAGCTCACCGCCGCCGCCCAGGGGGGCGTCGATCATCTCGACGACCTGGCGCTCGGGGTCGACGGAGGTGACACGGGCCAGGCGCAGCCGTATCCCCGTGCCTGCGAAGACGTCGGCGAGCTTCGGAGCCTCGATCTCCTGGCCGGCCGCGAGCTGGTGCAGCCGCAGCCGCTGGACGAAGTCCGGCTCGGCGTTGACCACGGTGATCTCGGTGTCCACCGGGGAAAGCCGGCGGGCCAGCGTCCCGGCCACGTAGGCCCCGGCATAGCCGGCGCCGAGGACGACGATGCGGTGCTTCATGTGATGCTCCTGTCGGTTCGCTTGGCTCTCGGTGACTTGAGCGGAACAGCGCCCCGATTGCTGACAGGAATCGCATGTGACATGGGTCACAAGAGACGCGCCATGCCCCGGCCCTCTTCCGGCGGGCCGGTGTCGACCTCCGGACAGCACCCTTCTCCGGACAGCACTGACTTCGGCGACGGGCCCGGCGTGCGGGCGACCGCTCGGCGCAGGACAGTGAATCCGTGACGTACGACGAAGGGCTGGCCCAGCGGATCCGCGAGCGGCTCGGTGAGCGGCCCGGCCTCACCGAGAAGCGGATGTTCGGCGGCCTCACCTTCCTGCTGCACGGCAATATGACGGTGGGCGTGACCGGCGACGAGCTGATCGCCCGCGTGGGCCCGGAGGGAACCGAGCAGGCCCTCGCCCGCGCCGAGGCGCGTCCCATGGACTTCACAGGCCGCCCGATGCGGGGCTGGGTGACGGTGAGCGGCCCCGCCCTTGCGGAGGATGCCGTGCTGGACCACTGGATCACGACGGCCACAGCCTTCGCCGCCACGCTTCCCCCTGAATGAGGCCCGTCCTCAGCGCGCCTCCAAGAGCGCCTTGAGGGCCGCCAAGTCCTTCCGCTGTGCACGCCGCATGGCCGCCGCCATCACGGCGGCGCCGATCGAGGCGAACCCGCTGGGCTCTCCCCGGTTGCGGAGGGTCATGCGCGTGCGGTCCGCGTCCTCCCCGTACGGCTCCCAGGTGTAGGTCGTCTCCATGGGGAACGGACCTTGCGCCGCACGCATCACCATCCGGGGCCCGGGCTCGTACGCGGTGATCTCGTACGTGTAGGCCAGCCGCCTGCCGAGGAAGCGGGCGACGAACGCGACCTTGGAACCGACCGCTACCGGGGGCTGGGGCAGCCAGTCGACGGATGTGATGTCGGCGTACCACTCGGATGCGTTCGTGGGGTCGGCCGCGTAGGCGGCGATGCGGCCGCACGGGGCGGCGATCACGGCTTCGGCCAGTACGTCGACCTTCATGGAGTCCTCCCGGACGGCGAGGCCGCCGCCGCACCTACGCCTTGCCAGGGCCGTCCACAGGCTATCGGCGGAACTCGCTGACCGCCGGCACGGGCCGGTGCCAGTGCACGGACGGTCACGTGGACACCCTCCGCACACGCTGAGCAGAAGCTCAGGCCCGGATGACGATGGGGTTACCGAACCTGGTGAAGACGACCGTCTGACCGCCCCGCGGCGCGGCTCCTGAGCGGGCTCGTACACACCTCGCGCCTTGGTGTGTACGAGCCTGCTCGCATGCGTTCTTGCAGGTGAGGAGCCCTCTAGCGAGATCCGGACATCTCCCATAGGGTGTAAGGAACGCGTCAACGAGGCGGTCGAGCCGCTTGGGACGCGCGGTGTGCCGGGAAGTCTGGTCGGCGTTCGAGGGGCCGTATGCCCATTTTCAGTCGACGCCCCGGAAAGCCACCGACATGAGCAACCAGCGCCCGCGCATCGTCTTCGGCCTCATGCCGTGGCCCGAGCGGCAGGCCATCGCCTCCGCGCTGCGGACCGAAACCGTCGGTGGGCTGGTTCTCCTCGCCGCCGCCGTGATCGCTCTGATCTGGGCCAACACTCCGTTCAGCGGCGCCTACGAGGCGGTACGCGACTTCCACTTCGGCATACCCGCCCTCGGACTGGACCTCTCGGTCGGGCACTGGACCGCCGACGGCCTCCTTGCCGTCTTCTTCCTCGTCGCCGGCATCGAGCTGAAGCGGGAACTCGTCGTCGGCGAGCTGCGCACTCCCGCCACCGCCGCCCTGCCGGTCATCGCGGCAGTGTGCGGCATGGCGGTACCGGCCGCCCTGTACGCGCTCACCGCAGGCCTCGGCGGCGGCAGTCTCGACGGCTGGGCCGTCCCCATGGCCACCGACATCGCCTTCGCGCTGGGCGTCCTCGCCGTCATCTCCACACACCTGCCCGCCGCGCTGCGCGCCTTCCTCCTCACCCTCGCCGTGGTCGACGACCTCGGCGCCATCCTCATCATCGCGCTCTTCTTCACCAGCGACCTGAACCCCTGGGCCCTCGGCGGAGCCTTCGCCGGGCTCGCCCTCTTCTCCCTCCTCCAGCGACTCCGCGTCCGCGGCTGGTGGTGGTACGCGCCCCTCGGCATCGCGATCTGGGCCCTCATGTACAACGGCGGCGTCCACGCCACCGTCGCGGGCGTCGCCATGGGCCTCATCTTGCGCACCACCCGCGACACGGCCGAGGAGGCCTCCCCCGCCGCTCGCGTCTCGCACCTGCTGCACCCCTTCTCCGCCGGAGTCGCGGTCCCCCTCTTCGCCCTTTTCGCCGCCGGCGTCGGCATCTCCGGTCCCGCCCTGGCCCAGGTGTTCACCAGCCCCGAACCGCTCGGCGTCGTCGTCGGCCTCGTCGTCGGCAAGGTCATCGGGATCTTCCTCGGCACCTACCTGGCCGCCCGGTGCACCAAGGCCGAACTCAACCCCGATCTGGCCTGGGCCGATGTCCTGGGCCTGTCCGTTCTCGCCGGCATCGGCTTCACCGTGGCCCTCCTCATCGGCGAACTCGCCTTCCCCGGCCAAGCAGTCGGCGAGCACGTCAAGGCAGCCGTCCTGATCGCCTCCGTCACCGCCGCAGTCCTGGCAGCCGTACTACTGCGCCGCCGCAACGCCGTATACAAGCGCCTGTACGAGGAAGAGAACGTCGACGCGGATGCCGACGGTATCCCCGACGTCTACCAGCGCGGCGCTGCAGACCGGCCCGCCGCTCAGCACAACTGACCACATCGGAGGCACGGCATCATGGCGATCACCCTGCTCACCATCGCCATGGTGGTGGCTGCCCTCGTCATCCGGACGGCGATCGCCGAAATCCGCCGACCCGGCAGCGGACGCAGCCAGTGGAAGTTCCTCACCAACCCACGGGCCCTCGCTGTCGGAGCCCTCACCGCGCTCCTGCTCGGGATCATCGGCTGGGCAACTGCCGGACCCGTCGCAGCGGCCTGGGCCGTGTTCGTCGGCGCGCTCGTCGCCTACATGCCCGGTAGCGGCGGAAAGGACGACTGACCGGGGCCGTCACACCCTCGTCCAGGCCTCCCCTGTTCCGTACAGGATGTCGCGATATACGGAAGGACTGTCGCAGCCAAGGACATCGGGCTCCACGTGGCGGAGGCCGTCACGGCGCGCCGACAAGCCCCCTGCGCCGGCAGCATGCGCGACCGCCGACTGGTGTGCCTCCGTGAAGAACCCGATGAGCCGATGCCGGCCGATTGCCGACGAAAGCCCCCGGCATGCCACTGGCCGGCAGAAACGCCCATATGTCAGAAGGAGGACTTGAACACGGTGCGAAGCAGGAAATAGCTCCCGCATATCTGTTCCCTGCCTGCTCACTGCAGGTCAAGGGCGGTCTCTGCAGATTGCAACCATTCGCGTGTTCGGCTTTACGCAGGTTTTTCGGGACTCATGCCGACAGGGCGGCGCACGGGCGCCGCTCCGGCGATCCCCGTGCCCGCACGGGCCTGGAGACGACCGAGGCCTGAGAGGGGAGCCCTGAGCAGCAAGCTGGGGGATGCGGTCGATTTCACGCATCTGCAGTACGTGTCACGGCGATAACCGATCAACCATGGGTTCAGATCGATCAAGGTGGCTTTCCGTTCCCGTCAGGGCCACCTGAGGAACCCGAACTGACTATGCTCGCCTTGCGTGTTGCGCTGCACTCACCGCGTCAAACGCCGTATTGCGCGCGGACGAAGCCTGGCCGCAGAGAGGCGTGACCACCGATGCGATCTCGAACCGCCGTGTCGGACGCACTCATTGGAACTTCTTTGCCCGGCCGAGCGAAGTCGCGACCGTTCTTGTCGGCGCACCGCATCACGCCCAGTCCGCTCATTCCAGACCGTTGAGGAACCCTTCGATGCTTCGTGCAGGTTCAACCGCTGGAGCGCTGCCGCGTGGAGTGGCTCCGGCATGGCTCATCCCCCCTGGAGTTCTGGCTGGGGCCTGTGCTGTGGCGCTTGTCTATGTATCCGCGCAGATACGCACGCCGGTTGCCTGGTGCGGCCTCGTCGCGGTCGTCCTGACGGCCGTCACCTCGGCTGCGACGACGCGCCGGGTGCGCTCGGCGGAGGTGGCCCGCTACGCGCGGGCGAACGCCGAGGTACAGCAGTACTACGCACAGCGCGAGACCGCGCTGTTCGCGCGCCTGTCCGATCAGCGGGCCACCACCGTATGGCTCGCCGAAGAGCTCCTCCCGGCGGCTGTCGCCCGCCTGCAGCAGGGTGAGCCCGCGTCGGAGATCCTGCAGTCCGTCGCATTCGGGGAACATCTCGACAGCGAGTTCGCCGAAGCGCTCCGGACGGCTCTGCGGACGCTCCTGGAAGCCGTGGACGCCGAGGAACGCACGCGGGACTCGTCCCAGCGGGCACTGGTGGCGATCGCCCGGCGGGTCCAGGCCATCGTCCATCAACTCGCCAAGGACCTGCGCGACATGCAGATCCTGCACGGTACGGATGTAGTGGTCTCCCATGGTCTGCAGGACATCGACCATCGCAATGCCCTGATCGGGCGCCTTGCGGCCAGCATCGCCGTACTGGGTGACGCTCGGCCTGGGCGTCAGTGGTCGAAAGCGATCCCCCTCTACGACATCGTGCGCGGGGCCATGTCACGCATCGTGGACTATCCCCGCGTGAAGTTGCAGTCGGTGACCGAGGTGGCTGTGATCGGCCAGGGAGCCGAGCCGCTGATCCACCTGCTCGCCGAGCTGCTCGACAACGCCACGACCTTCTCGCCGCCGCACGCCCCGGTCGAGGTGACCGCGAGCGAGGTGCCCTCCGGTATCGCGATCGAGATCGAGGACCGCGGGGTCGGGCTCACCGAAGAGGTCCGCCAGCGCATCGACCGGGTCATGGCTCAGGCGTCGTCCGGCACCGGTCTGGCGGACCTGGGCGAGGCGACGCAGCTCGGCCTGCCCGTCGTCAGCAGGCTGGCCCGCGAGAACGGCCTGGACGTCGATCTGCGCACCTCCGCCTACGGAGGAGTGCGGGCCGTCGTGCTCGTTCCGCGGCGCCTGATCACCACGGTTCAGCAGCCTGCCCCGAAAATCCAACAGTTCGCGCCGAGGCCCATGGGCGCACCGACCGTGCCGAGGCCGACGATGACGCGCGATGCCGCAGCAGATTCCGTCGAGGTCAAACAAACCGTCAACGGACTGCCGCAGCGGCGCCGCGAGTCGCCCGTCCCGACCCCGGTCGTCCGCACGACCTCTGCTCCCCCCGCCGCTCCGCCCGCCACCCCGGGGACAGCCGGCGGCCCCCGGCAGCCGGGCCTGATGTGGGAGGCGTTCAGCGGCGAGAACAGACCGGTTACGGGCCCTTCCATCCAATCCAGCGAGCCATCAGACGAGGGTGAGTAACCGTGCCGCCACTGCCCAACATGGACTGGATGCTCAAGGAGCTCGCGGGCAGCGTCCCGTACGTGCGCCACGTGGTCGTGTTGTCATCAGACGGCCTGTGCATCGGTCAAGCGAACACGGAGCCCGACACCGCTGACGCGATCGCCGCCGCCTGCTCGGGCATCCAAAGCCTGGCGAAGGCCATCGCCCAGAAGTTCCCGCACGGAAACGGCTCGACCCACATGGTGGGGATCGAAGTCGACGGCGGATACTTCTCCCTCATGGCGGCCGGACCCGGGGCCTATCTCGCAGTGCTGGCCGATGCGGAGGTGGACGCGGGGTTGCTGGGCGACCGCATGCGTACGCTGGTGGTCCGGATCGGTCAGCACATGACCAGCCCGCCTCGTGATGACATCGGGCAGGCGATGTGACGTCACCCAACCAGGGTGCATGGGACGAAGGCAGTCCCGTGCCGCTTTACGTCATCTCCGGTGGGCCGGGTTCCTCAGCCAAAGCCTTCAACCTGGTCACCCTCATCGCATCCAGGTCCACACCCGAACCCGGTATGCAGCCCGAGCAGGCGGCCATTCTCGCCATGTGCCAATACCCGCTGTCGGTGGCCGAGATTTCAGCGTATTTAAGCCTGCCGTTCAGCGTCATCACGGTGCTGCTCTCCAAGCTCGTGGACCACGAACGAGTTGAGGCCATTGCTCCCGTTCCTGTCGCGGCGGTCCCCGAACTTGGCCTTCTGGAGGCGGTGATCCATGGACTACGCAGGCTCTGACGCAGCCGTCGGCGGCCCCCGCCGCTCGGCCGTGCTGCTGCCGCACAGCGCCAGAGGTGTCAAAGTCGTGATTGTCGGCGGCTTCGGGGTGGGCAAGACGACCATGGTCGGGGCGGTGAGCGAGATCCCGCCGCTGACCACCGAAGAAACCATGACGCAGGCCGGCGTCGGGATCGATCACAATCCCGGTGCGGAAGGCAAGAACACCACGACCGTCGCTCTGGACTTCGGCCGCATCAGCATCAACGAGGAGCTGATCCTCTATCTCTTCGGGACGCCGGGACAGGAGCGCTTCTGGTTCCTCTGGAACGGCATCTTCGAAGGCGCGCTCGGTGCCGTGGTCCTCGTCGACACCCGGAGGATCGAAGTCTGTTTCGAGATCATCACGCGTCTGGAAGACCGCCGCGTCCCCTTCGTCGTAGCCGTCAACACCTTCCCCGAGGCACCGCAGCACCCGATACCAGCCCTGCGCACTGCTCTGGCACTCAATGATTCGGTGCCCATCGTGACCTGCGACGCGCGCGACCGGTCGTCCAGCCGCGACGCGCTGCTCGCACTGATGGGCTACTTGTGCACCCTCGCCGCCGCTCAGGAGTCCGTATGACCGTCCCACCCGCTGACCACACCACCACGGAAACGGGGCTCACCCCGCCCCCTGGCTGCCCGGCCCACACCGTCACGGGACTCGACGCAGCGACTCCGCTCTGGGGCGCCGCTGCCGAGACCGACCCCATGGGCCTGTACGAGAAGCTGCGTGCCGCCCACGGTCCGGTGGCGCCCGTCCTGCTCGACGGGGACGTACGAGCCTGGCTCGTCCTGGGGTACCTCGAGAACCGTGATGTGGCCAGCCGCTCCACCCAGTTCTCCCGCGACCCCCGCACCTGGCACGGCTGGAAGAGTGGCGAGATCGACGCCACCACCTCGCCGCTGGTGCCGATGATCGGCTGGCGCCCCGACTGCGTGTGTGCGGACGGTGAGGAACACCAGCGCCTGCGCGGCGCGGTCACGGCCGGCCTGAACCAGTTCGACCAACGCGGAATCCGCCGCCACATCACCCGCTTCGCACACCAGTTGGTCGACGAGTTCTGCGAAACGGGCCATGCGGAGCTGGTCGGTCAGTTCACCGAGCACCTGCCCATGCTCGTCCTCACCCACCTGCTCGGAATGCCGGACGAGTACGGTCCCAAGCTCGTGCACGCCGCCCGGGACCTCTTCAAGGGCACCGAAACGTCGCTCGCGAGCAACGCCTACGTGCTGGAGACCCTCGAGCAGCTCGTCGTCGACAAGCGCGCCCTGCCCGGGCAGGACATCGCATCCGTGCTGATGGCCCACCCGGCCGGCCTCACGGACGAGGAGGTGCAGCACCACCTGCGCCTCATTCTGCTCGCGGGCTATGAGACGACCGCAAATCTCATGTCCAACGTGCTGCGCATGGTGGTCACCGACCCGCGGTTCCGCGGGTCGTTGGCCGGCGGACAGATGACCCTGCCGGAAGCGGTGGAGCAAGTGCTCTGGGACGAGCCCCCGCTGATGGTGTGTCCGGGCCGCTGGGCCACCGGTGACACCACCCTGGGAGGGCAGGAGATCAAGGCCGGCGACATGCTCCTGCTGGGCCTGGCCGCCGGGAACGTCGACCAGACGGTCCGCCCGGACCCCTCGACCCGTGTGCACCACAACCGCGCGCACCTGTCGTTCAGCGCCGGCGCCCATGAGTGCCCCGGCCAGGACATCGGCCGTGTCATCGCCGATGCCGGCATCGACATCCTGCTCACCCGGCTTCCCGACGTCAGTCTGGCGGTGCCCGAGGAAGAGCTCACCTGGCGCTCGTCCACCTGGTCCCGGCATCTGACGGCGCTGCCCGTGAAGTTCGCGTCCCGCAGTCCGGAAGCCCATGATGTGCTGACACCTCTGCCGGCCGCGCCCCCGCCGAGCAGCGGCGTTCCCGCGGCGCCCCCATGGCCGGCATCCCCACGCGAAGCGTCGCATCCGGTCGAGACCCGCACCTCGTGGTGGGCACGGGTGAGGCGGTTCCTGCGGAGGCCGTAGGCCTCGTCAGCTCGCCTCGGAGCCGAGCACCACAGCCGAGCACCACAGCCGAGGAGACTGCCGGACGGCGCGGTTCGGCAGTCTCCTCCGTCCTCAGCGGGCACCCACCATGTGCTCCTCATCTGCCGGAGCGTAGCGGGGCGCACCGGTGTACCACGCATGAAGGCCGGACAGGAAACTGCAGGCTCCCCGGAGCCACGCCTCCAGCTCGAGCCGTTCGCCGTGGTTCAACCCGGCGCGCCGCACGACTGGGGGCAGCTCGGTCCGTACGAGGTGCTCGAAGTGGCGCAGTCGGGCGCTCACGAGATCGGCGGCCGCATGCATCGCCTCCTGGACGGTCATGCGCAGGGAGGTCTGGAGGACTACGACGAGGTTGTTGACGTCGTGTTCGTCATGGACTTCCCGCTGGTAGGAGGCGATGTCGTTCGCCATTCCCATGTAGTCCATGAAGGCGTCCAGCAATGCGCAGAAGGGTCGGCTGTCACGGATCCGCTCAGGGACCCTTGCTCCGGTGGAGAGTTCGACCGAGTAGGGCGCGGTATAGGCGGCAAAGCTTTCACGGCGGAACTGGGCATACTCGACGAGGTCCGGGACACGGCCGGCGCGGCTGTTGGCCAGTTCCTGGACTCCCGCGTCGATGTACCGTCCCAGGGCACGGTTGAGCCCCTGCTGCCAGTGCGCCCTTCTCGGGGGGAACAACCGTTGCTGGAGGTCGGCCATGCCCCTTTCGACGGCATTGGCCGGCTCCGGCAAACGGGCGCCCGGCTCCGGCGGCAGGAAGGCATGGAGGCGCGCGGTGAAGGCCTGTGCGCCGGTGAGGTCGCCCGTCCGTTTGAAGGCGGAGGCGAAGTAGTCGTCCCAGGCCAGAGCCCAGAGGTTGAACCGGTGATTGAGCCTGAGGTCGGGGAGTGAGGCGTCGGGAAGGGCCCAGGCGGTCAGCTGGTCGACGGCCATGGCGTGGAACTGGGAGAGGGTCCAGATCGCCCGGCGGCCCGACGGTGCTTCACCGCTGTCCAGCATGCCCATCTCCCGCGCCCACGTCTCGCTCTCCTCGCGCAGGGCCGGCAGGTACGGATTCACCTGCAGCGGGTACGGCATCCGCAGTATGGGCAGCTTGATGACCTGCACTGTCATGAGATCCCTGCTTCCCTTTCGGCGCGTATCGGTGGTGCGTGTGGTTCCGGCGTGCCCTGTGCAGTCACAGGGGCCGGCAGAACCGGCGGGGCAGTGGGCGAGGAAGTGAACGTGCTGCACAGTGGGGATGCGTGATACGAGCCGGTGACGCCCTGTCACGAGCGCGAGATGGTCCCGCGGCGGGTCTCCGGCGCGTCCGGGTCACACCCCTTGATCGGGGACGGGACGAGGATCGCGCACGTGAGTTCCTGGGACATGGTTTCTCCCTCCGGGACGGCACTTGGGCTGACGATCCGCTGCTGCCGGGGGACCGACGCCGAACCGTTCCCCGTTGGTGCTCCAAAACGTGCGCCCGCCCCGGCCAATCCGCAACCCCGCGTGGCCGTCTTCGGCCCGCGATTAAAGCCGGTTTGCGGGGAATGAAACGATCCTTCTGGGTCAACTTGGCTCAAACCCGATCCCGAAGCCAGCCATGATCAACCAATGATCGACATCGGAGTGCGCGGGAGGGGAGCACTTCCGCGTCGGCCCTGCGTTCGCATCTCGGACGGCGAGTCGTTTGAACTGGCGGACAGGGCGAAGGCCTTGCTCCACGGCGCAGCGGAGCCGGAGGCACCGCGTTCCGCCCGAGCCGGCGCGAGACCGTAGGCTCTGCGCATGGTGGGTACACAGCCGGACGGGGCCACGCGAGGGCCGGGACGACCGCGGGAGGAGCGGGTCACCGGCGCCGTACTCAAGGCGGTCGTGGACCTGGTCACCGAGCAGGGCATCGAGGGGGTCACGATGGACGCCGTCGTGGCACGGGCCGGGGTGAGCAAGCCCGCCATCTACCGGCGGTGGCCCACCAAGCAGGATTTGATCATCGCCGCCGCGGAAACGCGCATCGGCGTCCTGTCGGTGCCCGACCTGGGTGACTTCCGCGCGGAGATCCGCTTCGTGCTCAACGCCCGCCTGGAGGCCTACCGCCTGCCGGGTTCGGACCGGCTGATCGCGGGCCTCATCGGCGCGGCAGCCGAGAGGGGCGCACACCGAGGCCAGTACGCGGAGTACACCGAGCGGATCACGAGCGAGACGAGGCGCATCCTCGAGCGGGGCATCGCCCGCGGGGACGTGGACCCGGGCACCGATGTCCGGGCGGCGGCCACCCTGGTGGCTGCACCCCTGCTCTTCCGGCTCATCGGTGAGCAGGAGATGCCCGACGCCCGCTTCGTGGACGCGCTGGTCGATCTCGTCGCCCGGGCGGTCAGCGCGGGCGACTGACGGCTTCCGGCTTCCGGCTTCCGGCTTCCGGCTTCCGGCTTCACATTTTCGTTCTGCCTGGCCCCTTGTCTCCCCACACCTCAATAACGATACTTCCGGTAACGATTTTCTGGCCCTCGTTACGGAGGTCTCATGAACAGCGCCGTCACCACCCCTGTCGCCACCCCCGTTCCCGCGCTCGACAAGCCGCTGATGCACTACGGGAAGCGCACGCTCGACCGCATCGCACCCGGCGCGGAACAGCCCGACTACCTGCTCCTGGACGTCTGCCCGCTCACTCCGCACATCGGCGCAGAGGTCGAAGGCGTCGACCTCTCGCTCCCGATCGGCGAAGACGTCGCGGAGGAGATCAGGCAGGCCCTGCTGGAGTGGAAGGTGCTCTTCTTCCGCGACCAGCACGCCTTCGACCCGCAGTCCCAGCTCGCCTTCTCCGGACTGTGGGGCGAGCCGGAGCCGAACCCCTTCTTCCCCAAGGGCAGCACCGTCGGCGTCTCCCGCCTGGCCAAGGACGCCATGGCCATCGGCACCGAGAACATCTGGCACAGCGATCACTCGTTCATGGCCGCGCCGGCGCTCGGCTCCGTCCTGCGCGCCGTCGAAGTCCCTTCCGCCGGCGGCGACACCGTGTGGGCGGACATGGCGGCGGCCTACGACAACCTCACCGAGTCCATGAAGGCCCGGATCGAGGGGCTCACCGCCGTGCACGACTGGGTTCCGAGCTGGGGCTCGCTGATGACGGAGAGTCAGGTCACGGCCCACCGAGAGAACCTGCCGGCCGTCGAGCACCCGGTGGTCGTCCACCACCCGCGGACCGGCCGCAAGCTGCTCTACGTCAACGAGCCCTTCACCACCCGGATCGTCGGTCTGCCGGACCCGGAGAGCCGTGAACTGCTCGACGAGCTCGTCCTGCAGGCCCGTATCCCCGAGTACCAGGTGCGCTTCCGCTGGCAGCCGGGCTCGGTCGCGGTCTGGGACAACATCGCCACCCAGCACTACGCGATCAGCGACTACTTCCCGCAGCGCCGCGTCATGGAGCGCATCGCGATCGCCGGCATCCCGCTCTCCTGACTCAGCTCCCGGCCCCTCCTCCCTCCCCATCCAGTCTCCGCGGAGCCCTTGTGACCGACACCGACGTCGCACCCGCTGTGCCCGCCGGCCCCCCGAAGGCGCCGAGCAGAACGAGACGCCGCGCGTGGATCGTCACGGCGCTGCTCGTCGTCTTCATGATGATCAATTTCGCCGACAAGTCCGTGCTCGGTCTGGCCGCGGAGGAGATCCGACAGGACCTCGGCCTGTCGGCATCGGCCTTCGGGCTCGCCAGCAGCGCGTTCTTCCTGCTGTTCTCGATCTCCGGTGCCGCGGTCGGGCTGCTCGCCGACCGCGTACGGCCGAAGTGGCTGCTTCTCGCGATGGCCGTCCTGTGGTCCGTTTCCCAGGCCCCGCTGGCGGTGGGCGGAGGGCTCGCGGTGCTCATCACCTCACGCGTTCTCCTCGGGGCTGCCGAGGGGCCCGCCTTCCCCGTCGCCCAGCAGGCCACCCTGTCCTGGTTTCCCAATCACCGGCGGAACCTGCCCGGAGCCTTGATCGTCCTTGGAATCACCCTGGGCGTCCTGGTCGCCGCTCCCGTCCTGACATGGGTGATCCAGCACCACGGCTGGCGCTCGGCCGTCGCCGCGGTGGCGCTCGTCGGTGTCGTGTGGGCGTTGCTGTGGATCCCCTTCGGCGGGGAGGGACCCTACGCGGCCGCGTCCGGGACCACGACGACGGCCGGCTTCTGCGACCTGGACGATGAGGCGGCGGTGGCGGAAGCCAGGCCCGCTTCGGTCCCGGCCAAGACGCCGTACCGGCGAATCCTCGCGACCCGTACCTGGATCGGTGCCACGGCCGCCTACTTCGGCACGTACTGGGTCATCGCCTTCGCCCTGGTCTGGCTTCCCTCCTACCTCCACGACGCGCTGGGCTACACCTCGGCCGGGGCCACGCAGGTGCTGATGCTGGTCTGGGGCCTGGGCGGGGTCGTGGTGCTCGGGCAGGCGGGCCTGACGGGTTGGCTGCTGCGCCGCGGGACCGCGAGCCGGTGGGCCCGTGGCGGGGTCGGCGGCGTTCTCCTGCTCATCGGCGGCTCGGCCTGCCTCGCCCTGCCGTCGGCCCCGGCCGGTGTCGTGACCGCCATGCTCCTGGTCGCGGGGTTCGGGCTCGCCGGAGCGATGAGCAGCGTGGCCGTGACCACGGTCACGGAGCTGGCTCCGCCCGATCGCCGCGGCGGGGCCCTGGGCATCATGAACGCCGTGGTGACCACCGCCGGTCTCATCGCCCCGACCCTGATCGGGCATTTGGTGGACACCCGCGGTGCGGAGGGTTACCAGCACGCGGTCCTGATCACGGGCGCTGTGCTCCTGCTGAGCGGAGCCGCCGCCCTCACGTTGATCAACCCGGACCGCGACGCCCGGCGGCTGTCCGCGTGACCACTCGCGCGTGACCACTCGCGCCTGCCCGCTCTTCGCGCAGCGCGCCAAGCGGGACCCGCCCTTCCCGCCCTTCCCACTCCCCTCCTTCCGCAAGGGACGACGTTGAACACCAGCGCCCTCGACACCTCCTTCCTCGACCGCACCGTGGCCCACGTACGCGGCACGGCCGAGTCCTGGTCCACCACCCCGCTCGCGGAACGCATCGCCCTCCTGGAGCGGCTGCAGCCGCGCGTCATCTCACGTGCGGCCGAGATGGCAGGCGCGGGCGCCCGGGCGAAGGGGTACGGGCCGGACTCCCGCTGGGCGGCCGAGGACTGGATCGGCGGACCCTGGGCCCTGGCCCAGAATGCTGCGGCGTTTCTGCACGTCCTTCGACGGCTCGCCGCAGGCAGGGACCCGCTGGACGGGACGTCGGTGCACGAGGAGGACGGCCGCACGCGGGTGGACGTCTTCCCCGCCACCGGCTGGGACGCCCTGCTGCTCAACGGGTTCCGGGCGCAGGTGTGGATGCGCCCCGGCGTCACGGCGGAGCGGGTGCGGGCGCGCGCCGCGGGCGAGTACCGGGGCAGGCCGGGCGACCCCTCCCTGGCCCTCGTACTCGGCGCAGGCAACGTCGCCGCCATCACCGCGCTCGACATTCTGCACAAGCTGTACGCCGAGGGTCAGGTCGTCATCGCCAAGATGAACCCGGTCAACGCCTACCTGCGCCCTCACTTCGAATACGTCTTCGCCGAGTTCGCCGAACGGGGCTGGGTGCGCTTCGTCGACGGCGGCGCGGCCGAGGGCGGCTATCTCGCCCGCCACGAAGGCGTCGACACCATCCATGTCACCGGCAGCGACCGCACCCACGACGCCATCGTGTGGGGCACCGACGAGGACGCCGTCCAGCGCCGCCGCGACGACCTCCCGCTGATCGCCAAGCCCTTCAGCAGCGAACTCGGCGGCGTCAGCCCGTGCATCGTGGCTCCGGGGCCGTGGAGCGAAGCCGACTTCCGCTTCCAGGCCGAGCACATCGTCACCAGCAAGATGAACAACTCCGGCCACAACTGCATCGCCAGCCAGATCGTGGTCCTGCCGCGCGACTGGGACGGTACCGAGCGGCTGCTCGACGAGATCCGCCGAGTGCTGGGCGAGCTTCCCCCGCGCACCGACTACTACCCCGGCGCCGCAGGCCGCCTCGCCGCGGTACGCGAGGCCCACCCGCAGGTGGAGAAGCACGGCGACGACTGCCGGCTGCTCGTCCCCGACATCGGCGACCACCACGACGACGTCCTCATCACCGACGAGGTCTTCGGCAGCGCCCTGGGCGCCGTACGCCTGCCCGGCTCGAACCCGGCCGAATTCCTGCACCACGCCGTCGACTTCGCCAACGACACCCTGCCCGGCACCCTCGGCGCGACCCTGATCGTCCACCCGAAGACCGAAAAGGCCCACCGGGACGCCGTGCGCACGGCCATCGCCGATCTGCGCTACGGCACGTTGGGCGTCAACTGCTGGTCGGGCGTCGGCTTTCTGCTCGGCTTCACCCCGTGGGGTGCCTTCCCCGGCCATACCCGTCAGGACATCGGCAGCGGCATCGGCTTCGTGCACAACGCGTTCATGCTCGAAGAGGTCGAGAAGACCGTGCTGCGCGCCCCGTTCACACCGGCACCACGTGGTCTGGTCACGGGTGACCCGTCGCTGTCCCCGCGCCCCCCGTACTTCGTCACCCACCGCACGGCGCTGACCACGGTGGAGCGCCTCACCCGCTTCACGGCGGCGCCGAGCCTGACGCGACTGCCCGCTCTCTTCGCCGCTGCGCTGCGGGGCTGACCTGCGGCGCTCAGCACCCCGCGCATCCACCGCATCACCGCATCACCGCATCCGCAAGGCCCGCACCGCGCGCCGAAACATCGCCTCCGGAGACCTCATGCTCAATCTCGCCGCCTTGCTGGAGAACAGTGCCCGTACCGTGCCCGACCGCACGGCAGTCGTGCTGGGCGCCCAGCGACTGACCTACGCCGAGCTGGACGCCGCCGCCCGCCGCGTGGCCGATCTGCTGCACTCGCGCGGCATCCAGCCCGGTGACAAGGTCGCACTGTCCTGCCCCAACCTCCCCTGGTTCCCGATCGTCTACTACGGCATCCTCAAGGCCGGCGCGGTGGTGGTCCCGCTCAACGTGCTCCTCAAGAGCCGCGAGATCGCCTACCACCTCGCCGACTCCGAGGCGAAGGCGTACTTCTGCTTCGAAGGCAGCGCGGACCTCCCGATGGGGCAGGAGGGCTGGTCCGGCTTCGGTGAGACCCCCGGCTGCGGGGACTTCTTCCTGATGACCGCCGCCCCCGCCGAGGACTCCCCGATCGCGGGCGCCGAGACCCTGACGGCGGCGCTGGCCGGTCGGAGTGCGGACTTCGAGACGGTGGCCACGGAGTCCGGAGACACCGCGGTCATCCTGTACACGTCCGGTACGACGGGCCGGCCCAAGGGCGCCGAGCTCACCCACTCCAACGTGATGCTCAACGTGCTGACCTGTCACAAGCTGTTCGGTGAGGTCGAGCACGATGTTCACCTGATCACCCTGCCGCTCTTCCATTCCTTCGGCCAGGTCGTGCAGATGAACACCGGCATCGCCTCGCAGGCGACGCTGGTATTGCTGCCACGCTTCGACGCCCAGGCCGCCCTGTCCCTGATGCAGCATCATGGGGTCACCTTCTTCGCGGGTGTTCCCACGATGTACTGGGCCCTCCTCGAAGCAGAGGCGCCCGAAGTGGATCTGTCGCGGATCGCCGGAAGCCTGCGGATGGCCGGGTCGGGAGGCTCCGCACTGCCGGTCGAGATCCACCGCCGGTTCAAGGAGCGCTTCGGGGTCACCATCATGGAGGGGTACGGGCTCTCGGAGACCAGTCCGGCGGCCACCTTCGCGCCGCGCGGGGAGGAGGTGCGTCCGGGCTCCATCGGACGCCCGGTCTGGGGCGTGGAGGTGGACCTGGTCGACCAGGACTGGGCCCCGGTCCGGGGCGCCGACGCGATCGGCGAGATCGTCGTCCGCGGACACAACGTCATGAAGGGTTACCACAACCGGCCCGAGGCGACCGCCGAGGTGATGCGCAACGGCTGGTTCCGCACCGGTGACCTGGCCCGCCGCGACTGCGACGGATGGTTCTACATCGTGGACCGGGCCAAGGACATGATCCTCCGCGGTGGCTTCAACGTGTATCCGCGGGAGATCGAGGAAGTACTGCTCACCCATCCTTCCGTGAGCATGGCGGCCGTCATCGGCGTGCCTCACGACCGTCACGGCGAGGAGATCAAGGCATGCGTGGTCCTGGCCCCGGGAGCGACGCTGACCGAGGAGGAGCTGATCGCCTGGTGCAAGAAGGAGATGGCGGGATACAAATACCCCCGCCTCGTCGAGTTCCACGAGGTTCTGCCCACCAATGCCACCGGCAAGATCCTCAAGCGCGAGCTCAGGGACGCGGACGCCCACGCGATCGGTGCGGGTCGGTGATCACGCCGTCCGGCTCCGCCGACCACATCGAGCGCGGGCACGGCGCCTGACCCGGGGAGCCCGGGACAGCCCAGAGTTCCAGCGGCCTCGGGGGACGGTCGGGCGACCGTTGGGGGCTGTTTCCGCCGTCAGGCCCGCAGGGCTTGCACAGGTGCGCAGGGCTTGCACAGGTGCGCAGCAGGAGACCACTCCCGGTTCGTCTGCTCCTTGCCGGCTTGTCGCAGGTCAGGGGCATTCTCCGGAGCCTGCGGCGATGCGGCCTCTCCGGTCGGCCGTCCCCGCATCCTCGGCTGCAGGCGCTCCCCGCTGCCGACGGGCCGCAGAGGTTAGAAAATGGAGTATGACCGACCTCCTTGGACATGTCCGGCGTCGGCTGCTCGGCTCGGCCACGAGCTCTTCCCCTTCTTCTCGACGCCCCCGCCCAGGACACCACCAGGAGCATCGGGAGCAGCCCCGGTCCCCCGAGGACACGGCGCGGCAGCCGCAGCGTCTGTCCTCCCTGCTGAGCGTGCGCAGCGTGGCCGGCGAGGTGTTCCTCCTGCAGCTGGCGGTCGTGGTGCTTCTCGTCGCCGCCGCGGTGGGGGCGCTCGTGGTGCAGGCCCGGAGCGCCGCCATGGTGGACGCCCGGCACCGTACGCTCGCCGCCGCCGGGACGTTCGCGGAATCGCCGGGGATCGTCGAGGCCCTGCGCAGCCCCGATCCCAGCGCGGTGCTCCAGCCGAGCGCTGAGGCGGCCCGGAAGATCGCCGGGGTCGACGGCATCAACGTGTACGCCCTCGACGGGGTCACCCTCACCCACAGCGACCCGGAACAGATCGGCAAGCACGTCGTCGGCCCGTTCTCCAAGGCTGCGGCCGGCACGTCCTTCACTGAGACGTTCGAAGGGTCCCTGGGACAGTCCGTGGTCTCGGTGGTCCCCGTCAAGGACCCCGAAGGCAAGGTCATCGCCATCGTCTCCTCCCCGGTCACGGTCCAGAACGTCCAGAGCATGGTGAACCGGCAGCTGCCGGTCGTCCTCGGCAGCGCAGCCCTGGTGCTCGCCCTGTCCGCGGGCGGAACCGCTCTGGTGAGCCGTCGGCTGCTGCGCCGGACCCATGGCCTGGGACCGGCCGAGATGACGAGGATGTACGAGCACCACGACGCGGTGCTGCACGCGGTCCGGGAGGGCGTGCTGATCATCGGCGGCGGCGGACGGCTGCTGTTGGCCAATGACGAGGCGCGGCGGTTGCTGGATCTGCCGGCGGGCGCGGAAGGGCTTCCCGTCGCGGACCTGGGGCTGGAGGAGGGGATCGCCGAGCCGATCGCATCGGGCCGTTCCGCGACCGACGAGCTGCACATGGCAGCCGATCGGCTGCTGGCGGTGAACATCCGGCCGACCGCCCCCTACGGGCAGGCCGGGACCGTCGTCACGCTGCGGGACACCACCGAGCTGCGGTCGCTCTCCGGCAGGGCCGAGGTGGCTCGCGAGCGGCTGAAATTGCTGTACGACGCGGGGGTGCAGGTCGGAACCACGCTGAACGTGGAGCGCACCGCGGAGGAGCTGGCGGAGGTGGCGGTCCCGCGTTTCGCCGACGTGGTCACGGTCGATCTGCTGGAACCGGTGCTGCGCGGCGAGGAGCCGCCCCCGTCGAACACCGAGATGCGGCGCACCGCCGTCGTCGGCCTGCAGGGCGACCACCCGCTCTCCCCCGTCGGCGAGCTGATCCGGTTCGCCCCCACCGGCCCCATGGCCGTGGGGCTGGCCGGCGGCCATGCCGTCCTGGAGGCGGACCTGCGCGCCACGCACCACTGGCGGGCCCAGGCCCAGGCCAACGCCGTGCAGATCCTGGACCGCGGCCTCCACTCCCTGATCGTCGTGCCCCTGCGGGCCCGGGGCGTGGTGCTGGGGATGGCCGGCTACTGGCGGGGGCTGGACTCCCCGCCGTTCGACGAGGAGGACGTGTCCTTCGCCGAGGAGCTGACCGCCCGGGCGGCCGTGTCCGTCGACAATGCCCGCCGCTACACCCGCGAGCACAACATGGCCGTCACCCTGCAGCGCAGCCTGCTGCCCCGGGGTGTACCGGAGCAGTCCGCCGTCGAGGTCGCGCACCGCTATCTGGCGGCCCGCTCCGGGGTGGGCGGTGACTGGTTCGACGCCATCCCGCTGCCCGGCGCGCGGGTGGCCCTGGTGGTCGGCGACGTCGTCGGCCACGGTCTCCACGCCGCCGCCACCATGGGCCGCCTGCGCACCGCCGTGTACAACTTCTCCACCCTCGACCTGCCCCCGGACGAACTGCTGAGCCACCTGGACGAGCTGGTGGCCCACATCGACGCCGACGGGCAGGAGTGGCAGGGGATCACCGGAGCCACCTGCCTGTGCGTCATCTACGATCCCGGCTCGGGGCAGGTGACCGCTGCCACCGCCGGGCATCCGGGACCCGCCCTGGTCCACCCCGACGGAACCGTGACCTTTCCCGAGGTGCCGGTCTCCCCGCCGCTGGGTCTGGGCGCGGGTATGCCCATGGAGACCCTGACGGTCACCCTGCCCGAAGGCTCCTTGATGGCGCTCTTCACCGACGGGCTGATCGAGAGCCGCGACCGCGATCCGGACGTGGGCCTGGCAGCGCTGAGCGCCGCACTGGCCGGGCCCGCCCGCACCCCGGAGGAGACGTGCAGCGCGGTGATCGACGCGATGCTGCCCGGCAGGCCCAGCGACGACGTCGCGCTGCTGGTGGCCCGCACTCGCCGGCTGGACCCCGAGCGGATCGCCGAGTGGGACGTGACCCCCGACCCCGCGGCGGTGTCCCCGGTCCGCAACGCCTGCGCCCGCCGCCTGGCGGACTGGGGCCTGGAGGACATCGCGTTCACGACGGAACTCATCCTCAGCGAGCTGCTGACCAACGCCATCCGCTACGGCAGCGAGCCCATCCGGGTACGGCTGCTGTACGACCGCAGCCTGATCTGCGAGGTCTCCGACGGGTCCAGCACCTCCCCGCACCTGCGCCGGGCCGCGGACACCGACGAGGGCGGACGCGGCCTGTTCCTCGTCGCGCAGTTCGCCGAGCGCTGGGGCACCCGTTACACCGCCCGCGGCAAGATCATCTGGAGTGAGCAGGCCCTTCACGACGGAGCAGGACCGCCCGCGATGGATCTCGGGGAGGCGCTCCTGGCCGGGTGGGACGACGAGGGGTTCTGAGAACGCGCCCGTACGGCAGCCGAAGGGAAGACGCCGGACACCACAGCCTGGGACTGCGCTGCCGAGGCCGCCGAACGTACGCTGGCCTCGATCAGTACGCGACCGCCCGTGATGGAGCCTTTGTGCCCGTACCCCGTCTCCGGACAGCCTCCGTCGCCGCCTTCCTGACCCTCGCGGCGGCGCCCCTCGGCGCCTGCGGAGACAAGCCCCCCGCCGCGCCCAGAGCACCCGCGGTGGCCACCTCCGCCCCGGACGCCGGCGGCATGGCGGCACTGACCGCAGCGGCGAGGAAGGAGGGCTCGCTCAACACGATCGCGCTCCCGCGCGACTGGGCGAACTACGGCGCACTGATCGACGGCTTCGAGAAGAAGTACGGGATCAAGGTCACGGTGGAGAACCCGGAAGGCACCAGTCAGGACGAGATCAACGCCCTGAAGGAGCACAGGGGCGACGGCCGCGCCCCGGACGTGATCGACGTGGGGGGTTCGTTCGCGCAGTCCGCGGCCAGGCAGGGCCTGCTCGCTCCGTACGAGGTCGCCGCGTTCGACCAGATCCCCGAGGAACAGAAGGATCCGAAGGCCCGCTGGTACAACAACTACGGCGGCTACGTCTCGATCGGCTGTGACGCCAAGCGCGTCGAGACCTGCCCCTCGACCTTCGCCGATCTGCGCAAGCCCGAGTACCGGGGCCAGGTCGCCCTCAACGGCGACCCCACCAGATCCGGCTCCGCCTTCGCCGGGGTGTATGCGGCCGCCCTCGCGAACGGCGGTTCCTTCGACGACATCCAGCCCGGTATCGACTTCTTCGCCGAGCTCAGGAAGAACGGCAACTTCATCCCGGTCGAATCCTCACCGGCCACGATCGCGACGGGCCGGACCCCGATCAGCATCGACTGGGACTTCCTCAACCTCGGATACGCCGACGACTTCCGCAAGAGGGGCGCGGACGTCGACTGGCGGACCGCCATCCCCTTCGACGGCAGCTTCGCCGAGTACTACGCGAACGGGGTGAACAAGGACGCTCCGCACCCCGCGGCGGCGCGTCTGTGGCAGGAGTACGTCTTCAGCCCGGAAGGCCAGAACATCCGGCTCGGCGCCTACGCACGCCCCGTCCTCATGGACGCCATGAAGGAGGACGGCACCCTCGACAAGGCCGCGGCGGCGAAGCTGCCGACGGTCGAGGGCACGCCGACGTTCCCGACGAAGGCCCAGACGGAGAAGGCGAGGGAGACCGTCAACCGGGGCTGGGCCGAGGCCGTCGGCGGCTGAGGGCCGGAGGTGCGGCGCTTCGGCCTACCTGTCGCCGCGCACGCCCACGGCACCGCGCACGCCCACGGCGCCGCGGGCACCGCGGCGCCGTGGCGGGAGGGGTGGACCCCATCGAGCACCACACCTGGACGGCGCGCGACGGCTTCGACGTCCGTGAGGAACCGGCGCAGTCCTGGGGACAGTCACGGGGGCTGCCCCCAGGACCACTGGGACGGCCCCGAAGGGCCGGGCGGCCGTCAGCCCTGCGGGGCGGCCGGTTCGACGTCCTTGGACAGCGGCACCTCTCCGGTGTTGTCGACGTGCCGGGCGGCGACCCACACGGCCTTGTCGCGCAGCAGGTACCAGATGCTGTTGCCGTCGATGGTCTGGGCGTGCACCTTGCTCCGCAGACCGACCTCACTGCCGTGGCTCAGGTTGCCGACGATGGAGGAGT
This sequence comes from Streptomyces sp. NPDC054849, assembly GCF_053610945.1. Lineage (NCBI taxonomy): Bacteria > Bacillati > Actinomycetota > Actinomycetes > Kitasatosporales > Streptomycetaceae > Streptomyces > Streptomyces sp. NPDC054849. The sequence goes on along the minus strand of NZ_JBSGZI010000001.1, from coordinate 11,390 downwards.
CCGTACTCGGATACCTCCGCAGGTTGACGCCGACGTTGCTGACGACGGTGCCGAACGGCGGGTGGGGACTGGGCATCATGACCTCCAGGGGGAACGCCGACGTGGTGGGACGTCGTCCGGTATCCGGACGGACTGCTCGCACGGTAAGGCCGATTCCCGCCGGGCAGCCGGAGGCGTGCGGGGGCACCCCACGACCGGCGCCCGGGCGTCATTCCGATGGTGCCTCGCTCGGCCTGGCCCGGATCTTCCGGGGGTCCCGTTCAGGGGCAGCTGGACGCGGGGGTGTCGTGGGTGAGCGCGCAGATCATCTGCTCACCGCGCCGGTGGTCGGGGTAGGTCTCGACGAGCTCCGCCCTGAAGTCCTTCCACTGACGTGCGATGTCCTGGGCGGCGAGGTCGGAAGCCCGCTGGAAGTTGCCGTTGCCGGAACGTTCGGAGGCTTCGGTGTCCTTGTTGAGGGTGCCGTTGTGCTTGATGCGTCCGGCGCAGTCGGCGGGCTTGGAACCGGTTGAATCGAAGTCCGGATAGCAACCGGTGGCCAGGTCTTCGGGGATCAGGGCGGCGGCCTCCCCGGTCCAGTCGGCGTCGTTCATGGAGCTGTAGCGACGTATGTCGAGGAACGGCGCGACGGTGGTGCGGTTGAGGCCGGGGGGATTGGTGGTGTCGATCGGGCCGGCCTCATCGGCCCTGTCGGACCAGTTGCTGTGGGAGTAGAAGTCCTCGATGGCGTGCCAGCCCCGGCCGAGCTGTTCCAGGACGGTGCACTTGGCGCGCTCCGGCCTCTCGTTCCACGTACAGGGCGAGTCCAGGCTGCTCTGGCCCGGGATGATCCTTCCCTGGGCGTCGACCAGGCCGTCGGCGGCCCGGACGGCGGCCCGCAGGCGGGCGACGGATCCACGGATGCAGGCGAGCAGTTCGGTGGTCGCCTCGTCGCGGGTTCGCGGGTACGCGGCCCCGTACCGCGCGGCGAGGTAATCGGCGTTGTCACAGTGCAGGACGCCGAGGTCGAAGTAGCCGCCCTGGTCGTTGGCCACGATCGCCCCCTGGCGGGAATCGGCCATCGCCGACAACGATCTGGGCTGCCAGCTCAGGGCGGCCCGCGTGATCTTCTCGTGCTGGGCGCCGCTGAACGCCCCGGCCGGACCTGGCGCCAGTACGACCAGACATGCCCCACACGCGAGGGCTGCAGCTGCGGCGGGCAGTCGGCGCAGGACGTACGAGGAGGGGTGCGACACGAGACCTCCCGAAGGCGTCAGGACCGGACACGGGTCAGGACGAGACACGTGCGGGGACGTGCTGGGTGCAGGACCGGCTGTCGGGTGCACGTCCGATGGGACTCCCCACCAGGCCAAGGCCAGCCCTATGCCTGCTCTCTCCAGGCTTCGTCCTCCAGCCGGTCCGACTGCGCCTGAGCAGGCGTGGAACACGGCTCTCCCACCACCTTCACAGCCTCGTATGTCCCCCGCGAGCCGGCGGGGGATTGCCGGCCGCGCGCTGTCGGGCGGCGAGCCGGTGCGCCGCATCTTTTGCATTCCCGTCCGCGGCCGGGCCACGATGGACAGATGAGCCTCACGTCCGTGAGAGCGACTCCGCTGACGGCCCGGCCCCTCCTGCCGACCGGGGTGACGTACGGGCGCGGGGTGCGCAGCCATGGTGCTTGACCTGCTCGTCATCGGCCTGGTCATCACGCTCTTCCCCTTGCCGATCATGGCCTTCGTGCTGGTGGTGTCCGCCCCCCGCGGCACGCGGAAGGGGCTGGCCTTCATCCTCGCCTGGCTGGGCTGCCTCGTGGCCGTGATCGCCATAGTGCTGTTCCTGACCGGCGGGCAGCCGCCACCGCCCCGCTCGCCGCCCACGGTCGCGGCCCTTGCCGCCACGCTGTTCATCGGTGTGGGCCTGATCGTCTACAGCGAACACAGGCGCCGCCGCCGACGACCTACGGTTGCCGCTCCGGTTCCCTCCGCGCCCGAGCCGTCCACGGATTCCGGCGTGTCGCTGTCGTCGCGGATGGAGGACTCCACCGGATGGTCGGCGGCCGCGCTCGCCGTGCTCCTTCAGCCCTGGGGGATGGTCGGCGCCGCTGCCGCCACCGTCGTGCAAGCCGACCTCTCCCACGCCGCGTCCTTTGTGGCACTCATGGCTTTCTGTCTCCTCGCCACCTCCACCCTGCTCACCATGGAGCTGTATGTGGTGTTCTCGCCGGAGAAGGCCCAGCTCGCCTTGAGGAACATGCGCGCACGGCTCGAGCGCCACAAGGAACCGGCGATCGTGGTCACCTGCCTCGCCCTGGGACTGTGGCTCGTCGCCAGAAGCCTCTACCAGCTCACCGCATGAACACCGCAGGGCTTCGGACGGCTGCGGACGGCTGCGGAGGCAGGCGCGTGTGAAGGTGCGGGGCCGCACGGCGGATGCTGCAATGACTACGGTCCCGGGCCACGCCGAGGTCGTCCCCACGGGCGGCCCGAGGCCGCGCAGGACACCGGCCGGGAACACGGTCAGCCACCGCATAGGCATAGGCATCCGCATCCGCATCCGCATCCGCGCGAGGAGTGCTCATGAGCGACGACATCGAAGACATGGGGCCCGTCGACTACCTCGTCCTCGAGTTTCCGGGCAACCGGATGACGGGCGAGGCGTTCCCCCTGCTGGTCGACTTGGTCGAAAAGGGCATCGTCCGCATCCTCGACCTGCGCTTCGTTCAGAAGGACGGCGACGGGAACGTCGCCGCCTTGGAGATCACACAACTGGACGACGGGGACGGACTCGCTCTCTCCGTCTTCGAAGGAGCCTCGTCCGGCCTGCTCGGCCAGGACGACCTCGACGAGGCGGGCCACGCCCTGGAACCGGGGAACTCGGCCGCGATCCTGGTGTACGAGAACCTGTGGGCCGCTCCCTTCGCCCGGGCCCTGAGGCGCAGCGGTGCGCAAATGGTGGCCAGCGGCCGGATTCCCGTACAGGCTCTCCTCGCCTCCCTCGACGCCGAGGAGGCGGAGCAGGAGGCCCGCGGGGCCGGAGCGAATGGCCGGCCCCCGATGCCCGGATGATCCGGTCCTTCTGCCCGCCCGTCCTTTCTATGTGCAACCTGCGTTGTTCCTAGAATGGCCGGGTGAAGGACATCGATGCGATCGCGGCGTTGCAGGATCCGGTACGACGCCGTCTGTACGAGTACGTGGCGGCCCAGGGCCGTGAGGTCGGCCGCAACGAGGCCGCCGAGGCGGCAGGGGTGGCGCGCACGCTCGCTGCGCACCACCTGGACAGGCTGACCGAGGCCGGGCTGCTGGAGAGCGGCAGCCGTCGCCTGACGGGGCGCTCGGGGCCGGGGGCCGGCCGTCCCGCCAAGGTGTACACGCGGGCACGCGCCGAGCGGTCGGTATCGCTGCCCGCACGCGACTACCGCACCGCCGCCGAGCTCCTCGCCGAGGCCGCCGAGCAGGCGGGGCTGGACGCCGGGCTGTTCGAGGCCGCACGCCGCCGGGGCGAGGCCCTGCGCGGCTCGGCGGCGCCGTGCGGCAGCCTCGAAGAGGCCATGGAAGTGGTGGCCGCCCGGGGCTACGAACCACACCTGGAGGGGGTCGGGGGTACCGAGCAGGCCGGGGGTACCGAGCAGGCCGGGGGTACCGAGGGGGTCGAGGGTACGGAGGGCGTCCGCGCCCCCGCAGGCGCCGAAGGGCAGGCGGGAACGGCCGGGGAGGCCGCGCAGGTCGTCCGCATGCGCAACTGCCCCTTCCATGCCGTCGCCGAACGCTTCCCGCCGCTCGTCTGCGGCATGAATCTCGCACTGCTGGAAGGGCTGCTCGGTGCGGACGGTCCGGTCCGCGCTCGGATGGACGCACGGCCGGGGGAATGCTGTGTAGTGATCGAGGCTTCTAAAAACAAAAGTGATTGACATAGAAAAGGGGGCCATGCTGGGATGAGGCCATGACCGCATCCGCACACGCCGCCCACCTGGCCCAGCTCAACGTCGCCACGCTCCGCCATCCCTTCGACGACCCGCGCGTGGCGCCCTTCGTCGAGATGCTCGATCCGGTCAACGCCGCCGCCGACGGCGCACCCGGCTTCGTGTGGCGGCTCGTCGAGGAAGGGGCGGCCGATGCCACCGGCCTGCGACCGGCGGGTGAGGACGTCATCGTCAACCTGTCGGTGTGGGAGACCCAGGAGGCCCTCTGGGACTTCGCCTACCGCAGCGGTCACCTCGAGGCGATGCGGCGGCGCCGCGAATGGTTCGAACGGCACATCGAGGCACACCTGGCACTCTGGTGGATCCCCGTCGGCCACATCCCGACCGTCGGCGAGGCCTTGGAGCGGCTGGCGGACCTGCGTACACACGGGCCGTCACCGCGCGCGTTCACCTTCACCTCCTCGTACACCGCCGCCGAGGCCGCCCGACACCCTCAGGCGGCGCCGCCGGCGCAGCACGAGCGGGCCACCCGGAGCGGGCGGCCCACGCCGGCCGGGGAATCGGCTGCGGTCTGAGGCACCCACACCCGACCCGGCAGGGTGGACGCGCGGACGGGGCGAGGGACACGAGAAGGCCACGAGGCGGCGACGACGGGGCGGGGACGACTTGCACGGGAAATCGAACAAGTGGCCTAATCTAGTCATGGCGCGCACCGACTTTCCCGACGATCTTCTACTGACCCAGGCCCGGGTGATCCGGACCTACGCCACTCTCGCCCGGCCCCTCGGCGACCACACGACGGACCTCCGGCACCAGCTGATCGAGGACCTGCGCCGGCTCTACGCCCACCCGTACTGGGCGGAGCCCGGCCACTCGTACGCCGACCTGGTGGAACTGCGCCGCGCGGCCAGGGCCCGGGCCTGGGTGGAGGCGGCGTGAGGGACCGGCCCGCTCCCCTCCTCGCACCGATCAGCCGCTCGGCCGGCTGTTCCCGAGCCGCACGGGGCAGGCGGACCAGGCCCCGCGCCGATCGGTACCCGCACTGCGCCCGGCGCTGCGCGGGCCTACGCTGATCGGGTGACCGGCTGCGCCGGAGGCGACAGAGACGCTCGACGGCGTCGAGGGGCAGCCAGAGGGAGGTGAGCCCGATGTCTGCACCCCGGGCAGGCGCGGCCCGCTGCGCGGCCGCCGGAACCGTCTGTCTTCTCGTGATCGCCGGCACGGGCGTGGGCACCGCCGTCGCCGATGACAACGGCATCGCCGACAAGAGCGCCCAGGCCATCGCGGACGCCACCCGCGAGGCCATGTCCGAGGTCACGTCCATGCGCATGGTGGCCAAGGCGACCGAGAAGTCGGGCACCACCGCTCTGGATCTCCGATTCGACGACCAGGGCAACTGCATCGGCACCGTCACGCCCCCCGGCGATTCGGGCAGGGCCGACATCATCAAGCGCGGCACCGACGTGTGGATGAAGCTCGACGACGACCTCCTGCGGTCCCAGGTCCCGGGCGGTGCCGCCGATGACGCGATCGAACTCATCAACGGCCGCTATGTGCACGGCACTACGAGCAGCTTCCTCTTGCGTGACTTCGCCGAATTCTGCGACCTCGGCTTCTACAAGAAGGAGTTGTCGTCCAAACCGCCGAACGAGCAGCTGAGCAAGGGCTCGCGGACCACCGTCGACGGCCGTCCGGCCATCACCGTGAACGGCCGGCAGGACGGCGAGACGGGCACCTACCAGGTCTCCACCGAAGACGAGCCGTACCTCCTGCGGATCCAGGGCGCCGAGGCGTCCGGCGAGCGGGTGGAAGCCACCTTCTCCGACTTCGGCGAGCCGGTCGTGGCGAAGCCCCCCGCGGCCGACGACTCGGTCGACCTGTCCCAGCTGCAGTAGCGCGTACGCCGTTCGGGGAGACCGCCGACCGACTCCGGCGACGGCTCGTCGCCGAGGGGCGCGCGCCCGAGTGCGGTGCAAGGCTGAGGCCGTCGCCGTACAGGATGCGCGAAGGGAACGACCATGATCACCACTGACTTCGACCCCGGCTCCCCCTGTTGGATCGACCTCGGTTCTCCCGACGTCCCCACCGCCGCAGCGTTCTACAGTGCCGTACTCGGCTGGGAGTACGAGTCCATGGGTGAGGGCGAGGACATGGAAGGCGGGATGTTCCGGAAGGACGGCAAGATCGTCGCCGGCCTCGGGAAGCTCACCGAGGAGGGCGCACGCTCGGCGTGGATGATCTACTTCGGCGTCACCGATGCCGACGCCGCGACCCAGGCCGTCGAGCGCGCCGGCGGCGCCGTACGGATAGCACCTCGGGACCTCGACGAATGGGGCCGGATGGCGCAGTACAGCGACCCGCTGGGGGGCCAGTTCGCCGTGTGGCAGCCGGGTACGAACAAGGGCGCGGAGCTGGTGGACGAGCCGGGCTCCCTGTCGTGGACGGAGCTGTACACGACCGACGCGGCGGCCGCCAAGGACTTCTACGGTGACGTCTTCGGCTGGCGGTTCAGCGACATGGAGCTGCCCGGCGGCGGGGGCGCCTACGCCCTCATCACCCCCGCCGGACTGCCCGAGGAGCGCATGCACGGCGGCGTCATGGAGATGTCCGCCGACGACCTCGCCCTGGCGAACGGACGGCCTTACTGGCACCCGGTCTTCACCGTGACCGACTGCGACGCCGCGGTCGCCAAGGTCACCGAGAACGGCGGCAGCGTCCAAATGGGGCCGCAGGACGCCGAAGGCATCGGCCGGCTGGCCGTCTGCCTCGACCCGGCGAACGCGGACTTCGTGGTGCTGGCCCCGGCCGACAGCTGAGCCCCTGCGGGCGGCCGGACGCCGGCCGCCCGCAGGGGGACCGCATACCGGGTACCGCACCGCGCGGCGAGAGCGGTGAGAGGAGCGAGAAACGGCGAGAGCAGCAGCCGGAGCTCCGAGACGGGTGGACGTACGGTCCCGTCCTGCCGCCCGAGCCGCGGGCGCCGCGTCACGCCCGCCCGCCGCCACGCCCACCTGCGGGTGAAGCCCCGCCGAAGATCGGCGGGGCCACCGGAAGGGCCGGGACACTGGGGCCCCGGTACGGGCAGCCGTACCCCTGGGCCCGGGGAGCGGAAGACATGGCGAACGGCACGGTCCTGCTGGCACTGCGGGAGAACCCGATGGGCGGCGGCGTCAGCGCCGAGCAACTTCGGCGCATCGGGAAGGAGTTGGAGAATCAGGGCCTGGAGCTGCGCTGGGCGCCGAGTGCGCGCGACGCGCAGGCCGGCCTGCAGACCGAGGCCGGCCTCGCGGCGGCCGTGGTCGCCTGGGACCTGCCGCGTTCGTCAGGAGGCGCGGTCGAGGAGGGCCGCGGCGCGGAGGTCCTGCGGCACATCGGGCGCCGCTTCAAGGACCTGCCCGTCTTCCTGGTGATGGCGGACGACGCGGACCAGGACCTGGATCGCCTGCCGCTGTGGGTCTCGGAGACGGTGGTCGGCTACATCTGGCCGCTGGAGGACACGCCGTCCTTCATCGCGGGCCGGGTCGCGACGGCGGCTCGCGGCTACCACCGGGACCTGCTCCCCCCGTTCTTCCGGGCATTGCGCCGCTTCGACGACTCCCACGAGTACTCCTGGCACACGCCCGCCCACTCCGGCGGGGTCGCGTTCCTCAAGTCACCCGTCGGGCGGGCGTTCTTCGACTACTACGGGGAGCGGCTGTTCCGCACCGACCTGTCGGTGTCGGTCGGGGAGCTCGGATCGCTCTTCGAGCACAACGGCCCGATCGGCGAAGCCGAGCGCAACGCCGCCCGGGTCTTCGGCTCCGACCGCACATATTTCGTGCTGCACGGCGACTCCACCGCGGACCGGATGGTCGGCCACTACAGCGTGACGACCGACGAGATCGCGCTCGTGGACCGCAACTGCCACAAGTCGGTGCTGCACGGGCTCGTGATCTCCGGGGCGCGCCCCGTGTACCTGGTACCGACGCGCAACGGCTACGGGCTCGCCGGCCCCCTGCCGCCCGCCGTGACCGACCCGGCGGCGGTGGCCGAGCGGATCGCCGCGAACCCGCTCACGGCCGGGGCGCTCTCCCCTGCAGCCCAGTACGCGGTGGTGACCAACTCCACCTACGACGGCCTGTGTTACGACACGTTCGCGGCGGCCCGGGCCTTCGCGCCGAGCACGCCGCGCCTGCACTTCGACGAGGCCTGGTTCGCGTACGCCCGTTTCCATCCGCTGTACGCGGGCCGCTACGGCATGGCCGTCGGCCCGGACACCTTCCCGGACGCCGCCGACGACGACACCCCCGCCGCCGCCCACACCGGCGCCCACACCGACACGGCCGTCCCGGCCGGGACCGCCGGTGCGCGACCGGGGCGGCCCACCGTCTTCGCGACCCAATCCACACACAAGCTGCTGGCCGCCCTCTCCCAGTGCGCGATGGTCCACGTCAGGTCGGCGCCGCGGGCCCCGGTCGAACACGACCGGTTCAACGAGGCGTTCATGATGCACGGCACCACCTCGCCGCTGTATCCGGCGATCGCCTCCCTGGACGTGGCCACCGCCATGATGGACGGCCCGCAGGGTCGGTGGCTGATCGACGAAGCGGTGACCGAGGCGATCCGCTTCCGTCAGGCCATGGTCCGCACCGGGCGCCGCATCGCCGCCGCCGGGGACCGGCCGGGCTGGTTCTTCGGCGTGTGGCAGCCCGAGTCGGTCATCGACCCGGCGACCGGGGCACGCATCACCTTCGCGGACGCGCCGCCGTCCCTGCTGAGCCGCGAGCCGTCCTGCTGGCACTTGGAGCCGGACGCCGGCTGGCACGGCTTCGCCGGGCTGAGCGAGGGCTACTGCCTGCTGGACCCGGTCAAGGTCACCCTCACCTGCCCCGGCGTGACGGCCACCGGTGAGACCGGCGACTGGGGCATTCCCGCGCGGATCCTCACCGCCTACCTGGCGGCCCGCGGGATCGTCGTGGAGAAGACCGACAGCTACACCACGCTGATCCTCTTCTCTATGGGCATCACCAAGGGCAAGTGGGGCACCTTGATGGACGCCCTCATGGACTTCAAGGCCCTGTACGACGCGGACGCGCCGCTGGACCGGGTCCTGCCGGAGCTGGTCGGGCGGTTCCCGCGGCGCTACGGAAGCACCACCCTCGGCGCCCTGTGCCGCGAGATGCACGAGCACCTGACCCGTGCCGAGCTGATCGGCGCCCTCGACTCGGCGTTCCAGGAGCTCCCGGAACCGGTGTCACCGCCGCGCCACTGCTACCAGCTGCTGATCCGGGGCGGTACGGAGCGCGTACGACTGGCCGAGGCGGCCGGTCGGGTGGCCGCGGCGATGGTGACCGTCACGCCGCCGGGGATCCCCGTATTGATGCCCGGGGAGTCCACCGGCGCTCCGGACGGGCCGCTGCTGCGGTATCTGCGCGCCCTGGAGGCCTTCGACCGGGCCTTCCCGGGCTTCCACAGCGAGGCCCACGGGGTGACCGTGGATCCCGACAACGGCGACTACCTGATCGAATGCGTCCGCATGGGCCGCGGTGCGGCGGCAGGCTCAGCCGTTCAGTGACGTCATGAGCTCGGGCGCGTACCGGTCCCCCGAGACCACGCCGTGCGGTGCGACGGCGTCGATGGAGGCCAGGTCGGCGGCGGTGAGGGTGACCGCGGTCGCGGCGACGTTCTCCTCCAGGTAGCGGCGGCGCTTGGTGCCGGGGATCGGCACCGCGCCCCTGCTCAGGGTCCAGGCGAGCGCGAGCTGCGAGGGGGTGACCCCCTTCTCGGAGGCGAGGTGGCGGACCCGGTCGACCACGGCCAGGTTGCGGTCGAAGTTCTCGCCCTGGAAACGGGGGTCGGTGCGGCGGAAGTCGTCGGCGGCGAAGTCGTCCGGGGTGGTGATGGCGCCGGAGAGGAAGCCGCGGCCGAGCGGGGAGTAGGCGACGAGCCCGATGCCCAGTTCGCGCAGCGTGTCGAGGACGCCGTCGTGCTCGATGCCGCGCTCGAAGAGGCTGTACTCGGTCTGTACGGCAGCCAGCGGGTGGACGGCGTGGGCGCGGGCGATGGTGGTCGCGGCGGCCTCGCAGATGCCGATGTGGCCGACCTTGCCGGCGGCGACCAGCTCGGCCATGGCACCGATGCTCTCCTCGACCGGCACGTTCGGGTCGACGCGGTGGAGGTAGTAGAGGTCGATGTGGTCGGTGCCGAGGTGGCGCAGGGAGCGGTCTGCGGAGTGGCGGATGTACTCGGGGGTGGCGTTGTGGCCGCGCAACGCTCCCTCGTCGGTGAACTCGACGCCGGTCTTCGTGGCGATGACCGCGGCGTCGCGGCGGCCGGTGAGGGCCTTGCCGAGGAGCTGCTCGTTGAGGAAGGGGCCGTAGCCCTCGGCGGTGTCGAGCAGGGTCACGCCCAGTTCGAGGGCGCGGTCGATGGTGGCGAGGGACTCGGTCTCGTCGGTGGCTCCGTAATGGGCGCTCATGCCCATGAGGCCGAGGCCCTCGGCTCCGACCTTCAGTCCTTGGCCGCCCAGTGCGCGAATCTCCATGGTGTCCTCCGTGGGGTGACGGGTCAGTGAGTAACTAACCGGATAGTTCGAGTCTGCAGGACGGTCGCGCCCGATGTCAATAACTAGATAGTTACTTGCTAGGATGCCTGCCATGGCACGGGATTCCAGCGCAACGAAGGCACGGCTGCTCGACGCGGCGTTCTCCGAATTCGCCGCGTACGGCATCGCCGGGGCGCGGGTCGATCGCATCGCAGAGGCCGCCCAGGCGAACAAGCGGCTCATCTACGTCTACTACGGCAACAAGGAACAGCTCTTCGACGCCGTGCTCCAGCAGGCACTGGAGACGGGTTCGGAGTCCGTCCCCTTCGACGCCCGCGACCTGCCCGGCTACGCGGGCGCCATCTTCGACCACCTGGTCGAGCGGCCGGATCTGATGCGGCTGGTCCAGTGGAAGCAGTTGGAGCGGCCGGGCACCACGGACGCCGAGGCGGAGTCCTACCGGGGCAAGATCGCGGCGGTGGAGCAGGCGCAGCGGGCGGGAGGGATCGACCCGGAGCTGGATCCCGAGGACCTGCTCACGCTCGTACTGGGCCTCGCGCAGGCGTGGACGGGCGCGGTGGGCGCCGCGGCGGCGGGCGGCCCGGGCGCCGCCTGGTCCCCGGCACGCCTGGCCCGCCACCGCGAGACGGTGGTCGAATCCGTCCGCCGCCTGATCCGGCCCTCGCGGGCCGCGGGCTGAGGGGGGGGCGGGGCGGATTGCCCGACGACCGCCCCCGACGCAGGCTCCCGAGAGTCACCCCGGCGGCCGCCCCGGCGCCCCCGCCGCGGCGGGCGGCCCGGCGCCCCCGCCGCCCCCGCCGGCCCCGCCCCCCCCCGGGGGGGGGGGGGCGGGGGGGGGGGGGGGGGGGGGGGGGGGGGGGGGGGGGTTGGGGGGGGGGGGGGGGGGGGTTGGGGGCGGCGGCGTGGCAGGAGGTGTTGCGGTGGGATGTGGAGCGGGCTGCGGTGGGC